>DAOPKE010000049.1:0-12290 GCA_035390965.1 Bacteroidales bacterium
AAAGCTTAAACTTCGCCTTTTTTGAGCTTTATTTTGAGTTTGGATGAGCTTTAAATAGTGGCTGTCTCAAAAACATTCCACCGTTCCGGCCAAAATCAACCCTCGAAGAGTTCCGAACTTTTCGAGGGTTTTCTAAACAGGCCGGAACATGGAACCGTCGTAACAATGAGCAAAAACAACGGTTCCATGACATCCAGCTCCTTCGTCGCTTTCGGACGATGGAATGTTGTTTTTGCCCTGTCGATTGTTATTTTGACAGCCTCTAAGTAGCTATACAAACACCTTTAATTGCACAAATTTTCCACTCACAAAACAATTTTTCATATATTTGCTTCTGCATGTCGTAAAAAACATGCGTTTTATTGAAAAGAAAGCGTAAGCTATTGTTCTTGCTGTCAAAAACCGCCAGTTGAAAGCACAAACAAGGATAAAAAGCAGACGCTCACGCTACGGCGTGGGCTGTGCTTATTTGTTTGTGCAGGTGCCTGGCGGTACCTTGGCAGCGGATATAGTTTCAGTCCCACGCTTTTCTATTTTATTAATTGTCGCTTGGGGATTGGGTGAAAAAAATCTTACAGACTATGAAATATTCATTTTTGATTCTGATTGGCTCTTTAATTCTCTTTTCCTGCTCGGGTGGCGAAAATTCCAATGAAGATGAGAACAAAAGCTTTTCAACCACAGAAAATGTAAAACCGAAAAAAAGTCCTCTACAAAAATCAATAGATAAATACAAAAAGGAGGCAAAGGAGAATTTGACACCACTTTTACAAAAATTCACCCTCGTTGAGGACAAAGTAGAAGGCGGGGGTTGGTATTATCACAAAAACAGGAAGAGCAAATATCAATCGCATATTGAAGTGCCAATTTCAACTAACGGATACTTCTATCTTAAAACAAATTATTATGGATCTGATTGGCTATTTCATAATCAAATAATTGTGAATATTGATGGGACTTCCTATTATTCAAGTATCATAGAAAATCATGATGATTACAGTGTAACTGATGTACTTGGTGGTGGTGTGTTGGAAATATTGCATCTTACAGATCCACAACTTGATGCACATATAGTGTCTTTGATTTTCACAAATCAGGATGAGGAAATAATTGTAAGATTTAAAGGTGATCAGGCTGAAAAAGACATTACTTTATCTAAAGCTGATAAAGAAGTTATAAAAGACTGTTTTTTACTTTCACAGTATTTAACGGTTACAAAAAATAAAAAAGTTAGCAAAATTGAAGACAATGCCCTAAAAGATGGATTTTATCTTATTCCTAATGGAAATGTTCCGGAAGCATCAATCAAATTAAAAAGCGAGTAGAATAACTATTTAGTGCAGCAATGTTAAAAATGAAATGGAGGCCAAAAACAATTATGCTTATGGGACGTATTTTTTAACATGAAAAGCATAAATATTTTAACTGTGCCTTGGATTTTCTTCGAGTAGGCTTACCTGGTAGTCAAAACTAAGAGGTCGGCCTATTCAAGAAATTACGCCTGCAACCTGTGAGAAAATTTCTCCAACTATATTACCTAATCCAAAGAAATGGTATGACAAAACACTAAATTTGCATCAGTTTGATTCTTAATTCTTCCATTTCTTTCGGATTTAATCCAAGGTCTGTCAGAGTCCAGTTTTCATGTTTCCTAATCGGATGACCTGGGTCAATGGGTTTTGACAACTTGATTATACATTTTAAATTAAAATCAGCGCCATTATTATATCTATCAATACTCTTGACAATGCCAATATGAGTTATTTTAGATTCCGGCGCTTCTAAATATAACCCCACGTAATACGCATCCTCTGATGGTATTGTTTGAGGCAATTCTCCAAAACTAATACGAAGATTGCTAAAATTTTCCCCATGCCATTCTGAGTTGATCCCGCGAACAACAACTAATTCTTTGTTTTTCACATTCATTTTGTTTTTAATTTAATGTTTAAGTTACACTTAATTTCAAGAAACTACAATAAGTTTCATACATACAAATTTACATAAAAACCGAAATTTTCAAGTAACCAAAATAAGTAATTTTTCGGAATTTATTGAGGAAGTATAGAAATAATCAGAAAAACACCCGCACCTGAACATTGCCGGTGTGAATGACCGGATTGTCTTCGCTGGCGCGTCCATCGTAAATAAAATTCAACTGTATGTTTTTTCCCAACGTCCGTTGAATGCTGAGATTCCAGGTAAAGTTGCGGCCGGGCTGCAGCCCATCTAGCATGATATAACCCAGGTTTGTGTTCAGATCGCCGTTGAAACTGATCTGAAGCATGTTGAATTGAAGCATAGCAAGACCTTTGCCCGATTTGCTGAATTTCAGCTCTGTGCCTGCTTTGCGGACAATAGCTTTTTCCACCGACAGCACATTGTTTTTTTCGGAATACTGGAACAGCATAGTCCAGCGGAAGGTGGTGCCTGGCTGCCACGACAGCGATGGTTTGATCCCGGTTTCTTCGATGCTGCAATTGTTCGATGTGAAATACTCCGATGTGAAATCGCGCAGACCGCTGATGGCCGACAATTCCGTTATCCAGCTTTTCAAAAACGATTTGCTGATTTTTATTTCATCCTGCCTTGTCTGCCGGTCTTCGATGCCATTGGTAAACAGTCCCCGTGCGCGATTGGCAGAATTGATCCAGTTGATGGCGAAGCGCGAATCATTGGTCTTGAAAGTGAGAACATTCCGCCAGGTGGCGTTCTGAGTGACAAGCAGCGAATCCGGACCTTCTGAAGTAAATGGCAGATACATCTCCGAAGCCAGATCGGATGAGGTTTTTTTATCAAATGAAAATGCGCTTCTGTTTGAAAATTTTGAAATCAGCTTTCCGGTGAATTTCTTTTTTCTGAGTATATCTGCCGGTGATATGGCTACATTTCCACTCAGCTGCGATGAAAAAACCCTGATGTAATCGTTGGTTGGCGTATATACCCGAATGAAATTCGCTTCATCGCTGAAAACCGCTGGTTCAAATTCATTCAGCTCACGGATGTTGTTTCCGTTGTAATCGTTCCATGCATAAACACCTTGCCCGGGAGCGACTTCGAGATATGAAAATTCTTTTTTTGCCTCCATGCCGGAACCCGCTTCGTAGGCGGCCCCCAGAACAATGAATCTTTTTTTCAGGCGACCGCTGTATTCAAGACGACCCAGCAGAAATTCATCATTTGAAACATTCCCTGTTTTATAAATCACTTCGCGATAGGTGGCACGCAAAAGCAGCTGATTATTTTCAGCAAGCTGTCCGCTGCTTTCAAAGCCGATATCAGTCATGTAGCTCTGGGGAACCAATCGGTTGCTGTCAGAAATATTGTCTTCGCGATACTGATAAAACAATTTGGCTGAGCGCATGGAATCGTTGTAGCCGGTGTACATTTTAGCCAGCCACCAGTCGAACGATCCGGAATGCAGACTGTCGGTGGCTGCATTGTGAATGAGTTTTGACTCACCGTTGGCTTCGGCTCCCAGTGCGAAGTTTCCAAGTTTCTGCTCGAGCTTGTTTTGATGTTGAACAAAGTCTGTTTTATTGAAATGAGTCGGTGAAGAAAGATAAACTGCTGCAGAGCGGAATGAAGTTGACTTCCAGTTTTTATTGATCTGCAGCGAATTCTGATAAGAGGCGTTTTCGGGATTGCGCATGAAAAACCCGCTGCTGAGGCGGAATTTGTCGGCTTTTGTGTTTTGAAGTACAACATCCGCAAGCCCAAAATAAGTGTTACCGCGGTTTTCCATGAGGTCAAGATTCCAGTCGCGGTCAAATTCCAGACTGCGAAAACGGTCAATGGCGTTGAATGTGCGGTCTGTAATTTCTGTCCGTATATTGGTTGTCAGCGACCATTTTTTTATGGTGTCGTTGCCAATTTTCTGCAGATTGCGGAAATGAATGGTCAGTGCATGACCGCTGTTGTCTGCATCATTAATCGAAGAAAAGAGATTGAAATCTTTGTTGCTGACGGCAAATTCAGCATGCAGTGCAGTATTCTTGCTGAAATCATATCCGGCGCGGAATGCGTACATCGCTGTTTTCTTGGGCGTGATGAGCATCATGACTGGTTCGTACTCTCCCTGAGGCACACCTGCAACGGGCATAACCCATTTGAAAACACGGCCGTTGGCGCTGCTTCCGGTCTGCACATAATTGCCGTTGTTTTTACCGACATACGAAAAAGTTAGCGCATAAAGAGCTGAATCAGCATTGGTCGAATAAACAAAAACACTGTCATATCCAAGCGTATCAATCATGGCATACATGACTCTTTCTGTTGTGAAACCTATACTGTCAACACCCGATGAATAGGCGTTTTGTATGGAGTCGCCGACCAGCGACATAATCATCTTTTGCTCGTCAGACAGGTCTTGCTGTATTGTTTGGTTTTTCAGATCTGATTCTTTATACAAACTCAGTCCGGTAGTAAATTTCCCTGATTTGTAGCCAATTTCAGAAGTAATCAGTGAGCGTGAATAATTTTTGTCGGAGTACTCAAATTCAGCCACAATGCGTGATTTGGAAGTAATGGTTACTTTTGTGGTGAACGTAAGTTCGGCTGTGTTGTAGTCAATGATATAGTCGTTGTCTTCGCCGCGTGTAAGCTGATTTCCGTCGATGTAAATCTTTTCGCTGCCTGCCAGCACAATAATAAAAGTCTCGTTGTTGTTACCTTTCAGTTTATACGGACCGAGATTGCTTTCAATCGCATTGATTTCCTGGCGGGTGTAACGGCCTTTACCAAATGAGCCATTGGCACGCACAAACAACTCGTCGTTTTTGGTGAGTCCCGGCGAAAAAGTTGTCTGAAAATCGGCGCCTTGTGCTTTGCGGCTGTATTTCAGGAAATAGCTCTGTGGCGCTGCTTGCACCTCGATATCGCCAGCTGTAAAAATATTTTTTTCTTTCGAAAGCCGGATGAATATTTTGTCGAATTCCTGAATCTGCTGTGTGTTTCCTTCTGGCTGAATCGGAATATTGTTGTCGGAAATGGCGGCTTGTATTTCAAGATCATTGCTGAGCTTACCGTTGAGCATCAGGTTGAGCGAGGAGCTGAGCGAGAAATCCTGCCGGTTGCCCACGCTGAATCCGCGGGTGATGCTTCCTGATTTGTCGAGTCCGTCGGTTTCGAGCCATGAGCCGGAGCTCCCGCTGGCTGTTGCATCGAAAGGATTGTAATAGTTGTTTAGCTCCGGAAACAGCAGCGTGGTGTCCTTGTGTTTATAAGGTTTGGAGAGGTTTACACTCATGGCTTTCCACTCGATTTTCAATTTTCCGGTCGCAGGAAATTTTGCTTTTTGAAAATAAAGTAATCCTTTGCTGATGTCGAATCGAAAATACGAGGTGTCAGCGATCGTACCATCGGGTAATATTATTTTTATATCAGCCGGATCGACCGTAAAGGAATCGAGTTGAATGGAATCCGGCACCGGGAGCTGCAGCGAAAGCGATTTCATGCCCGGTTTTTCCTGAGCAGTCAGCTGCACAAACGCAGTCAGAAGGACAATAAGGCCAATGATTCGCCGCATGTGATAAGGAACGCAAACAAAGATAATCTATTTTAAGTTGCCAGTAATCAGTGGTCAGTTGTCAGTTGCCAGTGGTGAGTTGTGAGTCTGGTCGAGGGTAAGGGTCACACGTTATAGACGCGCTCCCAGGTTGAAGTTAAGGAGTTTTGTTATAGCTGACAGCTTCAGCTGTCAGTACAAAATTAGTGGGAAAATGAAGCCGTCCGGTATTGTAGCCCAATATGAATTATTTTTTTTGCAATAAAAAAATCTTCGTATATTTGCAATCCGAAAATTGGGGCATTAGCTCATTTGGCTAGAGCGTTTGACTGGCAGTCAAGAGGTAACGAGTTCGACTCTCGTATGCTCCACGAGGGAACCTGGGTTAGCCGGGTTTTTTTGTATGGAAAAGAATACATTATTTGGATTATTGCCCGAAGAAATTGCGGACATCATTGAAAAGTACGGAGCCCGTTCATTCACTGCAAAGCAGCTTGCAGAGTGGATGTATGCAAAGCGTGTCTTCAGCTACGATGACATGAGCAATCTGCCCAAGCAATTGCGCGAAAACCTGAAAACGGATTTTCCTGTCATTCTGCATCCATACTCAAATGTACAGGTTTCGAAAGACGGAACGAAAAAATATTTGTTTGAATTTGAGGGTGGCCGCGTAGTCGAAACCGCCGTTATCCCGGATGATGACCGCTTGACCGTTTGTGTGTCGTCGCAGGCCGGATGTCGCTATGGATGCCGGTTTTGCGCCACCGGAGCCATTGGTTTTCTTGGGAGCCTGACTGCAGGCGAAATTCTTAATCAGCTCATGGCCATTGATGAATACGATAAAATTACCAACATCGTGTACATGGGTATGGGCGAGCCGCTTGATAACTGGGAAGAAGTGTACAAATCGCTTGAAATTCTGACTTCGGAGAAGTTGATGAATATGGGCGCCGGCCGCATCACTGTTTCGACTATTGGTATTCATGAGCATTTCAATGAGCTGATTGAGAAGACGCGTGTCAATATTGCCATCAGTCTGCACAGTCCTTTTCCTGAAGAGCGCGCACACATCATGCCTGCACAGAATTCAAATCCGGTGGGCGAAATTCTGGACACAATTGCTCATGCTGATATCCCGCGCCACCGCAAGCTTTCATTCGAGTATATTCTTTTCAAAGGCATCAATATGTCGAAAAGTCACGCATCAAAACTGGCTGATCTGGCCATGCGTTGCCATGCGCACATTAATCTGATTGCCTACAACGCAGTTCCGGGGCTGCCTTTCGAAGCTCCAGCCCAAAAAGATGTTCTGGCTTTTCAGGATGAATTGCTGAAACGAGGAGCCAGCGCCACATTACGCCGCTCCCGTGGTTTAGATATTGCCGCCGCCTGCGGAATGCTTGCCGGGAATAAACTTGAAGAATCATGAACAATCCGTGCATTCTGACGGATCAAGAGGAACAAGGAAATTTGAAGGTTGAAGGATGTTCTGTATTAAGACAATTGTTCCGTATTGAATTCAGCATAGTTTACTGAACATCGTTCACTACTCACTGCTGTAGATACAGCTTTGTCATTACTTTCGGTTTCAAATGTCCACTAGTATGTCACCTTTAAACTTTATAAACTTTATGAACTTTACAAACTAAAAACACCATTGGGCGCGCGTTTCCTGCTTGCAGCGTTTTACGTTGACGCGTGACCTAATAAAAATGTACAAAAATGTCCACATCAATTCTTGACCAATATCTCAACAACCTGAAATTCATTGTCCTCACCGACCGCGAAACAGGGCAGGCAATTGAAATTTATTTCGATTACACGTTGCCCAACATGCACAGTGAAATTTACGGGCAGGCTGTGAGCGAGTATGCTGCAAAAGGCCGCCGCATCGGCATTTCGGGTGGTGGACGAATTACAAAAATTGACAATTATATTGTACTGCACAGTCGCTCCGGCAATTACGGCCGATTTGAAGAAGAGGACGCACTGCGTCTTGCACCCTTGCATCCGATGCTCTGTGATCAGGGATTTGTTTTTCTTTCAATGTCGGGGGAAGACAATGCCATGGTGGTGGTGAGGGAGTATGAGGCGACATTGAAATAGGCACAAGTTGGGTATAGTATTTACTTATCACGCATGTGACTGTTATCCTTTACAAAATTGGTTCTGTAACAGATAGCCGGAGTCTGTATATCACCGACACAATAATCAGACTCAGTATTGCCGAAAAGAAGCACCAGACCGACACGAAGTAATCGAGATAGAAAATGCCAGTAACGAGATAGGCAATAAAGACAGAAACACCAAACAGCTTCATGCCTTTTACAGAAGAAAACATCAGGGATCCGATGGTAGCCATGGCATAGAAAACGCTGACGATCGGTGTCATAATAACAGGATATCCGAAAGTGTAGAAGATATGACACTCCTGAATTACGCCATCTACCGGAAAAATCATCATGCAGGACAGAAAATACAGCGACACCAGAATTCCGGTTGCCAACATGATTTTCAGTATTTTTTTCTTTTTTTCGCTGGTTTCAAGTTTCAAAACAGCGAATGGCACCCACGTTGGCCAGAAAATCTGTGCAAAAAACAAAAACAGATAAGTACAGGGTTCTTTAAATATGGCATATTCGGAATTTGAAAGCGACAGCCACAGAAATCCTTCGGCAAATTGCTGTGCTGCAAAAAGAAGGGGAATGCCTGCAAATGGGAGCTGCTGTGGTTTTGTGGTTTTCTTTAACGCTACCGCGCCGATGGCAGTCAGTACTGCTCCTGCTGCGAAACTGGCTGTGGCTGAGAAACACATAAATTAAAAGATTTAAAGAAGAGTTTTAATTCTCATCAAAAGTACTACGAATTTTGATGCAATTTTTTCTCACTGAATATATTAAAAAGGTGTAACAAAGAATTAATACTTGCAATCAATGCAATAAATATAATTCTCCACTGTAATCATGTTGCAGTCCGTCAGTGAATTCCGCATGCAGATAATAGTAGTAAAGCCCGCCTGAAATGCTACTTCCGGGATTCCAGCAGGTATATATGTTTGTAGTTCTCCACATCTCAATTCCATCCTGGTCGGTCACAATCAGCAGGCATTTCGCGACATCGTCGGCATCGATGCACCACATTTCATTATATGCGTCATTGTCGGGTGAAAAAGAATTTGGAATGCGGATACGCTCATCCCAGTTATGGTCATAATTATTCTCACACGAATAAAGGAATGAGAAAGCAATGATGATAAAGAAGAATTTTGCTTTCATGAGATCAGAGATTAATTGAAAAAACAAGCCGTGATTGCTGTAAAGAAAATTCATCTGAAACGGGCCTTATAAAAGCAAATGATGCTACTCCGACAGAAATTTTCTTTCCGGAATACATTAGCATAACTCCGCCAGATTTATTTGTTGAGAGCTGAATTCCCAGACAAACGCGGTGAAACTGATAGGTCGATTCAATATTGAAAATGTGATGTTGAAGCTGATTCATTCTCCATCCTGTGGCGATTGTGCGGAATCCGTTCCGGGAATCATTGTGATATCCTGCTGTAACCCTCATTCCGCCCGTGTATTCATTGTATGAAACAAAGCTGATATTGGGTGTAGTCAGGTCATAAAACCTTGCCGTAGCAAACATGTGCGGTGCTGTAAAAACCAGATGTCCGTGAAAGGTTGCAACAGCATTGCTTAACTGATCTATCGGCTTAACCTGATTTGACTCAATTATTGTGTCTGGAATTGTTAGCTGATCGGGAAAGACAAGACTCTCCCAGTTTAATTTTCGTGCAAGCACCTGAAAGGACATTCCTGCTGCCAAAGAATAATCCGGATTTTTCAAAAAATCGTACAGTACGCTTATTCCACCATTTGAAGTTTTGTACATGTATGATGCAGTGTAATTCCAGTCCGCCGTGTAGGTGAAACGCGATTTTTTTGACGGATTGAAACAGATTTCTGCATCGGAATTGATATAAACCGATGGCTTGTCAACTGAAAAACCGGGTCCGGCCGATGCTTTAAAAAAGGCCTCTCCGGGATTCTGCGGAAAAACAGAACAGGCTTCACCCGGAAACAAAACCGGCACCCGGAGCGAATCCTGTGCGGTCGATAAAAATGGAATCAATAGAAAAAGACAGATGTATTTTCGCATAAATAACATTTTATTGCCAACAAATATAAACGATAATGTGATCCAAATCAAAATATTTTTGTAACAAACGGATTTTCCTTCTTGCGTTGTATCACAAATTTTTCTGGGCGCGCGTCTCACGCTTGCAGCCACGTAAAACGCGGCAAGCTGTTTCACGTTGACGCGTGACCACTCTCCTCTACAGGTGCTGCGCGCGTTTTACCCCGGGCTCCGCCATGGGCTAAAGTATTTTGCGCCTTCAGCGCATCTGATTGTACTTCGTAGCTTTTTTGACGGCTTCGCCACTGACAACTGACGACTGGCTACTGACCACTGACAACTGAACACTATTTTTGTATCTTTGCTCCGTATTCAATAACAAATGAAAATTTCTGCTTCGCTATATAGTGCTAATGCAACCGATTTGCGTGAATTGGTGCGTGAACTCGATGCCTATCAGTCCGATTGGTTTCACATCGATTGCAATGATGATTCATCGGTTTTTGAGGATATTCGCGAAATACGAAAGTATTCTGATACGCCAATAGATTTGCATATCATCAGCCCGGAGCCGCATAAATTCTATGATGTGATTGTGGAAACCGGCGTTGAATATGTAACCCTGCAATTTGAAACCATTGAAAACTGGCATCCAATGCCGGATTCGTATAAGGGTCAGCTTGGAATTGCCATCACAACCGATACGGATATTTCTGTTTTCGATCGTTTTGCCAATCAGGCCTCTTTTATTTTGTTCATGGCCACAACGCCCGGAAAGAGCGGGGAACCGTTTCAGCAAAAGAATTTCAGAAAGATCCGCGAATTCCGAAACAAATATCCCGACAAAAAGATTCATGTGGATGGCGGCATCAATGCTGAGCTATCATTTATTCTTCGCAACATGGGAGTTTCGGCTGTTGTTGTTGGTTCTTATTTGTTGCGGCAGGAATTTATTGGTTCGGCTATGATGAAGCTTCGCAGCAACACCGGAAGCGAATATTATGTCAGCGATTTCATGCTGAAGCGCGATGAAATCCCAGCTGTAACAAAGAATAATTATTCGTTTCCACAATTACTGAAAGTGATTGATGACTATAAACTTGGTTTTGCAAACATTGTCGATGAAAATGACACCCTTTTGGGAATCGCATCCATGGCCGATGTCAGAAAGGCGTTGCTGAAATACTGGCCCAACCTTGATGACCTTAAAGTGGAGGATGTGATGAATCCGCATCCGGCTTTGATTCAAAGCTCAAACACTGTTTTCGATATGCTTGATTATGTGAATAATCTTTCATTTCCGGTATTGTTTTTACCTGTGACCGATGACAACGGAAAACTTGTAGGAACAGTGAAATTCAACAATCTCATAAAAGGCGAATTATGATCATTCAACTCAGAAAAAATATTTCAAACCCTCAGATTGATACACTGGCAGCGGCTTACGAAGGTGTCGTTGTCAATTACAACTCGAATGTTCTGGTGGTTACACCTTCCGCAATCAAAAACATTGATTCAAAGTTTGACGACATCGTTGAGAAAAACTGGGTGTTGGATTCCGACATACAGCTTTCTTCAAGGAAATTTAAAACTGAAACCAGAAAAATCAGTATTGGCAGATATACAAGCGGAAGTGCGCAGACTTTACTGACCATCGGTCCCTGCGGTGTCGAAGGTGAGGAAATGATGGAGCAAACGGCAAAGCTCATTGTTGAGTCAGGACTGACAAGTATTCGTGCTGGCGCTTTCAAACCCCGCACTTCGCCTTATAGTTTTCAGGGAATGGGCGAAGATGGATTGAAGTTGTTGGCGAAAATGCGTGAGAAATATGGATTGTCAGTTGTTACCGAAGTGCGCGACAGTACTCATGTTCAGCTTGTGCTCGATTATGCCGATGTAATTCAGATTGGTGCCAAGGCAATGTACGATCATGGTATTCTGCGCGCCTGTGGCCGTTCACAGAAGCCCATATTAATTAAGCGCGGATTCGGAACAACATTGCAGGAGTTTGTACAGGCCGCTGAATTTGTGTTGTCGGGCGGAAATCCGAATGTCATTTTATGTGAGCGAGGCATCAGGACATTTGAAACGAAATCGCGATTCACGCTGGATTTGTGTGGTGTTGCGTATTTGAAAGAAAATACGAATCTTCCGGTAATTCTCGATCCGAGTCATGCCATGGGATATGCATACGGAGTTCCTGACCTGGCGCGGGCATGCATGGCTATGGGTGTTGACGGTTTGCTGATTGAAGTGCATCCAAATCCTGCGGTGGCGAAATCAGATGCATCGCAGCAATTGAATCATGAAACATTCAGAAATTTGTTTGAATCATTGAAACCCATTGCTGCTGCGGTTGGACGGACTATTGTTTAGTAGTTCTTTATATCTCTTCGACGGTGTTTATCCTGTAGAATGCAGGGCTCAGAGTGACAGCAAAGACAAAGAGTAAATATTGAAAAGCAAACCATGAAAACATTCATCAGCAATCTGAAAAAAATAATGGAGACCGAAGGTCTTGATTTATCTGAGCTTTCGGCCAGATGCGGGATTGACAAAAGTGTCATGCAATCTTTCCTGGATGGGAAAAATTGGCCGAAGCCCTCGGAATTGGCTCAGATGGCTGATTACATGAGCTTGCCTT
>DAOPKE010000049.1:12390-19238 GCA_035390965.1 Bacteroidales bacterium
AATTGGCCGAAGCCCTCGGAATTGGCTCAGATGGCTGATTACATGAGCTTGCCTTTTGAAAGTCTTTTATGTCCTGCTGCAGAAATTCCTGCTGATTTTGAATGTAAGCTGCTTGCCATCGATATCGACGGAGTTATGACTGATGGCGGAATGTATGTCACTTCCGATCAGAAGGAAATGAAGAAATTCAATACCCGCGACGGCATGGCCATGAGAATTGCCGCCCGGCTCGGCATCGAAGTTGGCTTCATCAGTAATGGACAGATGGAAGGGCTGATTGGTTATCGTGCTGAAATGATTCACGTGAAGCGCTGGTACGTGGGCAATGAAAAGAAACTTCCAGTGCTTGAAAACTGGTGTCTTGAGTTGGGAATCAGTCTGTCGCAGGTTGCTTTTATCGGCGATGACATCAATGATCTTGAGGTGATGCAGCAGGTTGGTTTGAGTGCTTGTCCTGCCGATGCAGTGCCTGCCATTAAAGCTGTTTCAAAAATTGTTTTGCAGACCAAGGGTGGACATGGCTGCGTGAGGGAGTTCGGCGAAATGCTGGGATGGACGCGGTAGATTAAGTATTCAGTAATCAGTAGCCAGTAGTCAGTTTGAAATTTAAAACTGACCACTGACTACTCACCACTGGCTACTATTATAATTTTTTTTGTACATTTTCCGAATTGAATAATATTTCTATTTTTCAAGTATATCTTGGGTTGTATTTTTTCTTACCTTTGCAAAAAATTTGAAATATGGACTCCAAAGTGGCTCTGTTTTCTGGTCAGGCAACTCGTCCTTTAGCTGAAAAAATCGCTGAATCCTACGGTGTTAAGTTGGGAAATGTAGAATTGATGCGGTTTTCAGATGGAGAGTTTCAGGTTTCCTTTGAGCAGACATTGCGTGGATCAGAGTTATTTCTGATTCAATCCACGATGGCGCCGAGCGAAAATCTTTTTGAGCTGTTGTTGATGGTTGATGCAGCCAAACGAGCTTCAGCGCATCACATCAACGCTGTGATACCGTATTTCGGGTTTGCGCGTCAGGATCGGAAAGATAAGCCCAGAGTGGCAATCGGTGCAAAAATGGTTGCCAACCTGTTGATGGCTGCCGGTGTTGACCGGGTGATTACGATTGATTTGCATGCTGATCAAATTCAGGGTTTTTTTGACATACCTGTAGATCATTTATTTGCATCTTCAATTTTCATTCCTTATCTGCAAAGTCTGAATCTGGGCAACAACATTGTGATGGCTTCGCCGGATACAGGCGGCACCAAGCGTGCCAATGCATATTCAAAGTATTTGGATTGCGATATGGCCATTTGTTATAAGCAGCGTTCGAAACCGAATCAAATCAGCAACATGACTTTGATTGGTGATGTAGATGGAAGAGACGTTGTATTGCTTGACGATATTGTTGATACTGCAGGAACGCTTTGTAAGTCGGCTGAATTGATGATGAATGCCGGAGCGAAAAGTGTTCGCGCCATGTGTACACATGGTGTTTTCAGCGGGAAAGCATATGAAAATATTGACAATTCTGTTTTAACAGAACTAATAGTAACCGACACCATTACCAAGGATCACAAATCATCCAAAGTAAAGGTGCTTTCAGTGGCTGAATTGCTGGCGGATGTTATAAAACGAAATCTCACATGTGAGTCAATCAGCACTCACTTTAATTTAAACACTCTAATCTAAAACAAACAAAATGAGAACAGTATCTATGAGCGGTTCCCTCAGAGGGAACGTAGGGAAAAAAGATGCAAAGCGTCTCCGTAACGAAGGCCTGGTGCCATGTGTGCTTTACGGACAAAAAGAACAGCTTCATTTCTTTACACAGGAGAAACAGTTCAAGGATGTGATTTACACTCCGAATGCATGTTTTGTTGAACTCAACATTGATGGAAACAAACACATGGCCATTCTGCAGGAAGTTCAGTATCATCCGGTTTCTGACAGTATTATGCACGTTGACTTTTTTGAATTCGCCAACGATAAACCTGTTTCACTGACTATTCCGATTAGTTTAACGGGAACATCTCCTGGTGTACTCAAAGGAGGTAAGTTGCAGCAGAAAGTACGTAAAGTGAAAATTACCGCTTTGCCTGAAAAAATGCCCGAAAAATTGATTATTGATATTTCTCCGCTCGATATCAACGATGCGGTAAGGGTAAAAGACGTTGTTGCTGCTGATTATAAAATTAATCTTCCTGAAAACAATGTTCTTATTATAGTAACTCAAACCCGAAATGTTGTGGATGAAACTGCTGCAACTGAAGATGCTGCTGTTCCTGCAGCCGCCGCTGCTCCTAAAAAGTAGTTTTTCGGTTATATTGATAATAAAAAAGGCAGGAATTTCCTGCCTTTTTTAATTTTAGTAATCCTCGAAGTGTTTCAAATTTTTCGAGCGATTTATGATACTAATCCATCAGTAAAAAATACGGCAGACGAGCCTGAACACCGCTCATTTGCGTTGCTTTTTTCCAAGCTTCGTACAATGGTGCAAATTCTCCCAGTTCCTGCTCAATGATTTTTCCGCTTTCAACTTTTGCTTCGCTGCCGAAATCTTCCATGAGCGTTGCCAGGAAATCTTTCTGAACAGGAAGTTCTTCAACGGAATATTCTGTAAGATTGGCCGCCTGTGCTGCATAGGCAATGGCATCATAAATGCCGCCCATTTCGTCAACCAGACCGAGACGCATGGCGTCGGTGCCGCACCAGATACGTCCCTGCCCAATGCTGTCAACGTCTTCGGGTTTCATTTTACGTCCTTCTGCTACATGTTTGATGAACGTGGAATAAATATCTTCAATCATAAACTGCAGCGTTGCTCTGTCGTATTCATTCAGCGGCTTCATGGTGCCGATGTAATCAGAATGCTGGTTTGTTTTCACTTCATCAAAGGTAATTCCAAGCTTTTCGTTGAATAATTTCTGCATGTTTGGAATCATGCCGAATACGCCAATGCTGCCTGTGAGGGTGGTGGGCTCGGCAAAAATTTTCCGTGCTGCGCAACTGATGTAATATCCGCCTGATGCCGCGTAATCGCCCATGGAAACAACAACGGGTTTTATTTTGTTGGCCATGTAAACCTCGCGCCAGATCATGTCCGATGCCAATGCGTCGCCTCCCGGACTGTTTACACGAAGCACAATGGCTTTGATGCTTGAATCGGCCGCGGCTTCTCGGATGACTTTCGACATGTGTTTTCCGCTGATGGTTCCGTGCTGATATTTGCCATTGTTGATTTCGCCAAAAGCATAAATAACAGCAATGCGGTCTTTGTTGTAACTCAGCAGTTTTTCTTTGATTCCTTTATAATAATCATTCATTGAAATATAAGGAATATCGCCTGTTTGAACTGATTTTGTCAGAATCAGTTTATTCAGTTCATCGCGATAAATCAGACTGTCAACAATGTTGTATTTCAATGCGCCTTCGGCGTTGAGTGCAAAAAGACTGTCGGCCACCATATTCATTTTTGCAGTATCTGATTTGCGGCTGGCTGCAATTTCTTTTACCAGGTGACCCCAGATGCCATCGGCAAAAGTCTGCAGCTGGAGCCGGTTTTCATCACTCATTTTTTCAAGCAGGAATGGCTCGACGGCACTTTTGAATTTGCCGTGACGAATGATTTGAACATCCACATTCAGCTTGGCAAGCGCGTTTTTGAAGAACATGGTCTGCATGTAAATACCTTTGAAATCAACAGCGCCTTCCGGATTGAGATATATTTTATCGGCAGCAGTGGCCAGATAATAGGCCTTCTGCGAAAAATCATCACCATAGGCGATGACAAATTTGCCTGAGGCTTTGAAAGTGTCAAGCTGATTTCGAATGGCTTCGGTGGTAGCAAAACCTGCATTAACATCGCTCAGGTCGAGCAGGATTCCGCTTACGCGCTCATCGGTAGCTGCATATTTAATGGTGCGCAGAATGTTGTTGAGCCCCATAGCAGTTTCTGATGACATGGAACCGAAATCCATATTATCGAATGGATTATCAGACGTACGTTCTGTAATGGCTTTGTTCAGTTCGATCACAAGAACGGATTTGTCCTGAATTTTCACTTCTTCGCTGCCACCCGACATGAGGCCGGAAATCACAGCAAACATGATTACAAACACAACCAGCACAGTAATCAGACAGCCGGTCATGGAGGCAAACATCATTTTGAAGAATTCTTTCATAGGTTTTGTTTTTTATTTGTGTAAAAGTAAGAATTTTCTTTTCGTCAGCAATTTTCATTCGACAAGCCTTGAATCAGTATATACAAGCGCCTTTAAAATCTACGTATCGCGCTTTGGAAGTAGAAAGTTTTTAAAGTTCTTAAAGTTGAAAGATAACGTTTGAAATTTTCACTCACCACTGACCACTTCAAGTTATGAGTTATGAGTGATAAGTTATTAGTTGATTCGCACTCACAACTGGCTACTCACAACTGACCACTAAGAAATGCCTTTCAACTTTCAACTTTACAACTTTATAAACTTCAAAGAACTGGCGGCAATTAAAAAAGGTACCGGAAGAAATCCTCGCCCTCCGATACCTTTTTGCAAAATAAACCAACCATGCATAAGACGGAGGGTGTTAGGGATTTGTTACAGGCCGGGTGAAATATTTTCTTTTTTGTAACTTTGAATAAAAATTACACCATGGAAAAACTGTCATCTTTATTGGAACCCGGTTTTGTTTTCGGGGAGAAAATGCGCGTATTGCTGAACCATGCAAAAGCTAATAATTTCGCCATCCCTGCTGTGAATGTTGTCGGCACCGACTCGATAAACGCAGTAATGGAAGCAGCTATGCAGGCCAAAGCGCCTGTTATGATTCAGTTCTCGAATGGTGGGGGACAATTTTACGCAGGCAAAGCACTGCCCAACGATGCGTATCAGGCCAGCATTGCAGGCTCGGTTTCGGGTGCTGAACATATTCACCGCGTGGCCGCTATGTATGGTGTGCCGGTGATTATCCACACCGACCATGCTGCCAAAAAACTGCTGCCATGGATTGATGGTTTGCTTGATGCCGGTGAAAAATTCTACGCACAGCACAAGAAGCCACTTTTCAGCAGTCATATGCTCGATCTGAGCGAAGAATCGCTGGAGGAAAATATTGAAATCTGCAAAAAATATCTGGCTCGTATGTCGAAAATCGGCATGACGCTCGAAATCGAACTTGGTGTTACCGGCGGAGAAGAAGATGGCGTGGATAATACAAATGTCGATAATTCAAAGCTGTACACGCAGCCCGAGCATGTTGCCTATGCATACGAAGAACTGATGAAGATTTCGCCCGATTTCACCATCGCAGCTTCGTTCGGAAACGTACACGGAGTCTATAAACCAGGCAACGTGAAATTGATGCCGGTGATTCTGAAAAACAGTCAGGATTATATTCAGAATAAATTCAACACACAGGAAAAACCAGTGAATTTTGTTTTCCACGGCGGTAGCGGTTCTGCACGCGAAGAAATCCGTGAGGCCATTTCCTACGGTGTGATTAAAATGAATATTGATACCGATACTCAGTGGGCTATGTGGGAAGGTGTGATGAATTTCTACAAAAAGAACGAAGGCTACCTGCAAGGCCAGATCGGCAATCCCGAAGGCGAAGACAAACCGAATAAGAAATTCTACGATCCACGCGTTTGGTTGCGCGAAGGCGAAAAGTCAATGGTGAAGCGACTTTTAGTGGCCTTTGAAGATTTGAATGCGGTTGGCACTTACTGAGAGAATGCTTTGAATTAGCAGTGAGCAGTGATTGGTGAGCAGCGAACTGGTTAACGGTTATCAGTTAATGGTTAACGGATAGGTGCATGGACAATTCAGTTAGAATAGCGGTGGCAGCTTTTGTTATCAGGATGTGATTGTCTGAATTCCGCTGTCTGTCTGGTTTTAAGTGATAAAAAGTTATGCGCAGATATATGTCTGGTAAATACAAAACAATACTTGTTATTCTCTTTATGGCATGTAAAGGTTTTGCATTTGCACAGACTGTTTTATTTCATGAATATGAGATGACCGCCAGCTCGTGGTCTTTGCTGCGGTGGAATGTCGATGATACAACCGGAGTCAAAAACATTTTAAGGGAGACAGTTGATGCTCAGGGTAGAGTTTCATCTTTGGAATTTCTGAAAAACGGAAAAATTTTCACGGATAAAATTTGTTATCTGCCGGAGAAAGTGGAATATGAGTATACCGATTCAACCATTACAGAATTGCTATATTCAGATGGCGCCCTGATGTACCAGAATGACTGCGAAATGTGGTTTAAGACTGTCTATCATTTGGATTCAAATAACTTTGTGTTTGAAAAAGAAGTTTTTTCCCGAAAGGATACATCTGAAATGTCACCGGATAAAACACGTTGGTTGGATGAAAACCTCCCGGAATATCAGCTTGAAGAGTTATCTCCGGAGAGTTATTTTTTCGTCACGTACTACTACTATTCCTGGGCAAAGTTGAATGGGCTGATGCCTGTTTCCGTTACGTATGACCCGTCGGCTTTCGATGTATATGACTCTGAAATTCCAGCATGGAATAAAGTCATTGAGGGAATTGAAAAACTCAGGCAGCAAGCTGAAATGAAATAGTGTTTCTGTTGTCTCAGGTTGTTGTATTTCCTGATGAGTGCGATAGCTGACTTATATTATTTGCTTTTTGTATTATAGTGTCAGACAATCCATCTGTCTGTCATGATAATTATCATTGCAGCTGACACATAGTCGCGATTTTTGACGTGAAATGATTGATTTGTGTCGGGGAATAGTATTTGTTGACGGCAAACATCTAAAAATCTGCATATGAAATCTTCTGTTAATGGAAAGTGGCTGGGTAATATGGCTTTTGAAGC
>DAOPKE010000049.1:19338-21579 GCA_035390965.1 Bacteroidales bacterium
CCTATGTGTATTCCTGTGTATGCTGTGATGGAAGATCTGGAAAACGAGTACAGTCATGTGAAATTTGCCGACATGTTGTTTGATTCACCCGAAGCGCATGTAATCCGCAACGCTCCTGAAGCGCGTGGTTTTATGGGGCTACCGTTTGTGATGTATTATAAAAACGGCAAAGTTGTAAAAGCGGTAAGCAGCATTCAAAGCGAAGAGCAGGTGCGTGAAGCGCTGGAAGAAAGTTTTGGAGTTGTTGTAAAATAATTCAAATGAACGAGCAAAATAAATTCGATGTTATTGTAATAGGTGGAGGTCCGGCCGGATTAACGGCCGGCATTTACCTGTCCCGCGCGAAATTGAATACGCTCATACTGAATGTCGGCGTGGCTGGCGGACAAATGATTCTGACGCATGAAATTGCCAATTACCCAGGTGTTGAAAGTATCAGCGGATACAAGCTGGCATCGACCATGAAGAAGCAGGCGCAGTCTTTTGGTGCAACAATTAAAACCATTTCTGCTCCACCCGAAGTTGTGGATGAAGGCATTTTTAAAATCGTACGTGCAGGCGAAAATACATACAGCGCACACTCGGTGATTCTTGCTCCCGGTGGTGCTCCACGCATGTTGGGTGTTAAAGGAGAACAAGAATATAAAGGTGTTGGAGTAAGCTATTGTGCCACTTGCGACGGAGAATTTTTTACGGGCAAAAACATTGTTGTTGTTGGTGGAGGGAACTCCGCACTCGAAGAAGCAGTCTCGCTTTCACGCTATGCCGAAACGGTAACTATCGTGCATCAGTTCGATCATTTTCAGGCATTTCCGGCCTATGTGGAAGAAGCGAAAAACAATCCGAAAATCAAATTCATCATGGAAACCGAAATCCGTGAATTTGCCGGTGATGGCAAAGTTGAACGTGTCTTATTGCACAACATGAAAGATGAAAAAGAAGAATGGTTTGAAACTGAAGGTGCGTTTATTTTCATTGGCTATCAACCGAATACAACATTTGTAAAAGATTTGCTGCCATTGAATGAACGTGGTGAAATTGTTGTAAATGCAGATATGGAAACGGCTGTAAGCGGCATATTTGCTGCTGGTGACAGCATTGCGAAAAAATACCGTCAGGTAACAACGGCGGTGGGTGAAGCTACTGTAGCCGCTTTGGCTGCTGCAGCACGTACCTGGGAAATAAAAAGTAATCATTAAATAAAATTTTTATGCCTGTCTGGCTTATTGTACTAATCAGTGTTGTAGGACTTTTCATTTTGTTGATTGTCCGAAGTTATCTGAAACTTAAAAACGCTTCCAATGACGCTGGCAGCGAGCATTTGCTGCATCTGACCGACGTTGATTTTCAGAAAAAAATTTCAAATGGAGTAACATTGGTCGATTTCTGGGCGGGATGGTGCATGCCATGTAAACTGTTGGGACCGACCATCAGTCAGCTTGCCGATGACAATGCCGGAGAAGTAAAAATTGCGAAACTCAATGTTGAAGAGTCGCAACGTACCGCTGCGAAGTATGGGGTGAGCAGTATTCCGACCGTTATTATTTTTAAAAACGGCAAAGAAATCAATCGCATTGTTGGTGTTAAGCCGAAACAACATTATCAGAATCTGATTGATAAAGCCCTGAAATAATTATCGCAAATTCGTGCCAGTGGCCAGTATTCAGTAGTCAGTAGCCAGTTTGACTTCACTCACAACTGATAACATCCTTGCTTGTCCCCGTAGCCCTGAAGGGCATGCGGGCTATTAATATTTATCGCCTTCCGGCGAATAATTAGTGAGCTGCGCAGCTTTTTTTATGCCTTCGGCACTCACCACTCACAACTGACCACTGGCAACTGACCACTTCGATCATTGGTTCATCTCGCCGCGCAGCGGTTTTTGCAGCATGGTGGCAAGTTCTTTATCCTTGTAGCCCTGACCTAATAAAAACATAGCTTTCGCTATTGCTGCTTCCGTTGTTATATCATTTCCCGAAACAACGCCAAGGTTCATCAAAGGCAGACTGGCTGCGTATTTACCCATTTCTACCATTCCTCCTTTGCATTGTGTGACATTGAATAATACTTTGCCAGATGAAACAGCTTCGTGAATATTTTTCACAAAGCTGCTCGTTGTGGGAGCATTGCCGGAGCCAAAAGTTTCGAGAATAATAACATCAAGTTCTTCCTGTAGCAGAACCGGGCGCGTGTATGCATCGGGCATTCCGGGAAACAGTTTTAGAATGCCTACCCGTGGCG
>DAOPKE010000050.1:0-1670 GCA_035390965.1 Bacteroidales bacterium
CGATTGGTAATGTTTTATTTTGGGCAGAATTTCATCAATAAAAACATGCACGCCTTTGTTTTGCAGACCCACTGCATTCAGCATTCCTGCAGCGGTTTCGGCCATGCGCGGATAAGCGTTGCCTTGCCGTGGCTCGAGCGTAGTGCCTTTTACAATGATGCCGCCGAGTTTATTGATGTCCAGAAAATCCTCGAATTCGTAGCCGTAGCCGAAGGTTCCGCTGGCAGTGAGCACAGGATTCTGTAGTTCAAGATTACCGATGTTTACTTTCAGATCAGCCATGGCACACGGGATTATGGTTCCAGTCCTTCAGTTGCGTTACGTCGAAAACGGGGCCTTCCATGCAGGCGCGCACATTGCCTTCGTGTGTACTGACGGTGCAACACAGACACGATCCAATGCCGCATGCCATCAAATTTTCGAGCGACACTTCGCAATACACGCCGGCATCGGTTGCAAGCTTTCCGATGGCTTTCATCATCGGGTCGGGCCCGCAGACATATACTTTCGAAAATGATTTAAGATCCGCACCAAACCATGGGTGTGCTGTGATCATACCTTTGTCGCCTGCCGAGCCGTCTTCGGTAAGAATGGCTACCTGAGCCAATTCGCTGTATGCATCGGCTGTAAGAATATCGGTCGATGTTTTTCCGCCGATGGCTACATGGCAGTCGGCTCCGGTTTCCCTGAGCTTTCGTGCCAGATACAGCATGGGCGCAACACCGCATCCACCGCCGGCCAGCAGCACTTTCTGATTGTTGCGTGCAAGCGAAAAGCCGTGTCCGAGCGGATATATAATATCGACCTGATCGCCTTCGCACAGATGCGAAAGTTTTTCTGTTCCCGCTCCGACAATTTTTACAAGCAGATCGAGCGTGTGATTTTTTTCATCCACATCGTGCACCGAGATTGGTCTGCGCAGAAATGTTTCCGGGCTTCCTTCAACGAGGACCTCGACAAATTGTCCGGGCCATATTTCCGGATGATCTGCGGGAAGCTGAAGAGTGAGCACAAAATGTTTTGAGTTCAGTTTTGTGTTCTTCAGCACTGGCAGCAATGCCTTGCTTTTTTTATTCATTGGCGGGCGTTTCGGATGTTTCGTCCTTGGCTTCCTCAGCGGGTTTATCGTCGATGAGGTTGTGCTCGACCAGAATGTTGTACCACATGAAAAGTTTCTTCAGGTCGCTTGGATACACGCGTTCGCGGTCCCATTCGGGATACACTTTGTCCATGAATGCAATAATCTCTTTTTTATCAGCTTTTGCATCGATGGCTTTTTCGCCGTTGAGATTTTTGAAAATGGCTACCAGAACGTCTTTCAGAGGCATATCTTCGCCGGTAGTGTAGATGCTGATGTCGGCCAGCGCACTTACGCGATCAGTGGCAAATACAGGAATTTTGGTGCCGTCGAGAAGACTTTCAACGAGCATTCCACTTTTGGTCTGTGAGACCAGAGAAAACAATCCGGGCTTTCCGGACACTGCGATGATTTTTGATAAATCCATATTGGTAAGTTTTGATATCAGATATCCGATTTGAGATTTTAGATTTTTGAAGGGATCTTTATTTCATACTTCTTCCTTCAGATCTAAAATCAAAAATCTAATATCATATTTCGTAAATCATTCAACGGTTCCGGCAGCAACATTCACTTCCGGAGCGATTTTTTT
>DAOPKE010000050.1:1770-20192 GCA_035390965.1 Bacteroidales bacterium
GCGCCCATGCATTTGGCCAGAATTACGCTGTGGAGGAAAATGGCCGGCTGGGTTACACGGGTCTGACGCAAATCTTCTTCGGTTCCGCCGAACATGATGTCCGTGATGTTGAAACCAAGAATGGTATTGGCCTGATCGAACATCTCCTTTGCCATTGGGAAGCGGTCATAGAGGTCTTTTCCCATTCCGGGAAACTGGGCACCCTGGCCCGGAAAAACGAATGCTTTCATACTGGTGAATTTTGATGCAAAAATACTATTTTTAATGTGTTGATGGGATAATATGCTAATGTGTTGATTTTCTGATACGATAATTGGGTTAGGGGTTTAGGGGTTTAGGGGTTGATATGATTAGGGGTTTAGAGGTTGATATGTTTAGGGGTTTAGAGGTTGATGGGGTATTAATTGTGAGAATATTTTATTTTTGTAAACCAACAATTTCAATCGAATGATGAAACCTTGCTGTGTTCTGGTATTGTTCATTCTTAGTTATGTGGTTTGTGCACAGTCTCATCAGTTGGGGACATCTGTAAGCATGATTCCGCTATACAGTAAATTATCGGAAAGTTCGGGCGCAACTGTCGAAAACGCTGTAAGCCCGTATTTTACCGCTTCGATTGATTATTGTTTTACTGATAAAAACCTGGGGTTGCATTTGAGCGTTTTTAAGGGGTTTGCCTTGTATTCCGTTGAATACTCTTTCACGAACAAATGGGTTTATTGGACGGGGTCTTCTGGCTCCGAGGGTGGGCGCATTGAACATAACACGATAATGTTTAAATCGAAAATTCCGTCAAAAGGCATATTTGCCGGATTAAATTACAAGGTTTTTCAAAGTGATAACTCCCGCCATAGTTTGTTTCTGTCTGAATCTGTCAGACTCGAATCTGCCAGATATAATTACGTTATAAAAGACAGGCAATATACACAAGTGATCAATTACGTATCTGATTCGACCATGACGTATGTTTCATACGATTCAACCAATATGTTATATTCGGGGAGCAGTTATTTGGATATGAATGATGAGGTATCTGTTTATGTTTGCCCGGGTATTCAGTATCAGTATAAAATAAGTGATAAGTTTTCCATTAATGTCAGTGCAATGATGATTCTGGGCTTAGGCGACAACCTTGCTACATTCAAGCAGTGTACGATCATTCCTGTTGGTCAGATTGGGTTTGGTTGCCGTTATCATTTTCTTGTGAAGAGAAAAAACTGATTAGAGAAAAGACATTCCTGATTACTCAAAACGGGAATTACCTTTTCTGGTCATTTGACGAAAACCGGTAATTAATTCCAGCACAAAAGTGTACAAAAGGTTTTATTTTTTCAATCTGCAGCAGATGCAGAGGGTAATCAGATTGAAAATTGAACAACAATTCAATATCAAGTTCAAACTTATTGTTGAAAGCATGATTGTATTTTAGACCAGTCAATAATGATAAAAAAGGTGCATTGCCTGGTTCCAGTGTTATAACGTCTGCAGCAGATGAATATGTCGATGAGCTTGATTCGGTATAAGAAGGATATAAACTGTATGAATAATAGTGTTTTGTTATATATACAGAATCTTTAAATTCTTTGTAACCCACTATGGAATTTAATTGTGCTATACCTGAAAACATAAAACGGTTATTTTTATCATCATCTGCAGACAATAACACATTAAATCCAGCAAACAGTCCTGTAACGAAAAATGTACTCTGATAAATATATGTACTATAGGTATCGATTGAATATGCTCCTCCGTGATTTGCATCGGCAAATTCATGATGAGAATTATATTTCATATCGAGCGGAATATATTGAAATTGCATACCCGCTGAGAGCCCTAAAAAATTCTCCATGTAGTTGTAGCGAAATTTTATTCCATATGACATATATTTCTGCGGTTCACCAGAAGATTTATCCGGATACGAACTCTCCCGGGGTTTGAATGACATAAATGCAGAATATGGCGAAATACCGATGGAATGCTGCTGCGCGCTGCAATCAATGATGAAAAGAATGCAAATGAAAAAATAAATAATTCTCATTAAAGTAGTATTCATGCAAATATAACTTATTCTTATTGAATTATGACAAACACAAAGATCTTTTTTTGTTCGGATTATGCTTTTTGCCTGTTTCGCTGCCTTCTTCCCTGTCCGCTGCGAAGCTGGCGTTGAAACATTTGAAGTCAATTGTTGTTTACAGGTTGTCACTTCAAACACTCAGAATGACAGCGGGCAGCTGTGCATTGTGCGTTAAGCCTTGTGCGTGGAGTTTATCACGCCGAAGGCGGGACTTTGTGCCGCATGCCCTATGCCGCATGCCTCAGAACTCTCTCCCGCAATCCCTGCAATAAAATCTGGGTTTACGGTTTCCGAACGGAAAGAAAAAAAGTATGGAAAGAAACAGCAGCATGTATTTTCCGGCCCATTTGCGGCCAGGACCGGATGCCACGTTGAGCGATTTGCAATGGGGGCAGGCAATCACCTTTTCGGATTCAGTTTCATTCAGTATTTCAAGAGCAGCAGTCTGATCTTTTTCATCAATTATCACCTGCACGCCTGCATCCATTACGCCCGTGTAATGCGGCATCAAAGTGGAAAATTTTTCATTAGTCAGAAAACATTCAATGCCGGCCTGTTTCAATTTGCCCATTATGATATTGGCTTCGAATGAGTCGCTGCAGGTTTTGATGCGGATGACTGACATGATTCGATTTTATTTGAGTATTGTTTTAACGAAAGAATCTGAAGATTACTGAAAGCAAAGTGAATAATGATAACTGCTGGCCGGGGTATATCCATAATGCTTGGCCATCTCCAGATCGCTGCAACCATAAGGTTTTAGTTCTTCCTCGCCATGATTTATCAGCAACAATCCGCGGTAAAAATAAGCTTCAGCATATTCATTATCGATTTGAAGGGCCTTTGTGTATTCTTCAAGAGCGCCTTCCCAATCTTCTTTCTGCTCAAGCTTGATTCCGTAGTAAACATGTTCTTTTGCCTGTGGATTGACTGTATGCTGGCACATAGCAGCGATGGAAAAAGCAAAGAATGTCAGAAAAACGATAATTGCTTTCATCTTACAAGTGTTTTTTTTCAAATGTACAATATTTGTTTTACCGGACTTCAGTATTTCATTATTAAACATAAAAAAGTAAAGGTTTATTGTGTAATAACATATTGAAATTAAATGTATATTTGCGACATGGGGGATATATCAGTGAAAACAATTGTTATTTATCGTTCAAAGACTGGCTTTACAAGAAAGTATGCGCAATGGATTGCCGAAGAACTGCAGGCTGATGTACGGGAGTACAAGCGGGTTACACCCGAAGAACTGCATTGCTACGATACCATTATTTTTGGAGGAGGGCTCTATGTCGGAGGCATCAATGGCCTCTCATCTTTCAGAGAGTTTTTGCCTTATCTGCGCGACCGCAAAATCATTGTGTTTGCAACAGGTGCCACACCTGACCGCAACGAAACCACGCAGGAACTGCGTGAACAGAATTTTAGCAAAGAGCAGCAGGAATACATCAGTTTTTTTTATCTGCGCGGCGGATTTGATTATTCGAAACTCGGATTAAAAGACAAATTTTTAATGAGTTTATTAAAACTGAAACTGCGCATGACACCTGAATCAAAGCGGACTCCCGATGAAACAGGCATGCTTGCGGCCTATCAGAATCCAGCTGATTTCACAAAGAAAAAGTATATGGAGGAACTCCTGGAACTGGCCCGGCAAAACTGATTAAAGTGGCCAGTTGCCAGTAGCCAGTTTATTAGTTCTGTCCTTTCACAAATTTTGCACGAAACGATTTTCCGTTCTTTATCAACTCAACCATGTAGAAACCCGGATTCAGTGAAGAAATATCTACGCTGCTGTTTTCTGTTTTCCCTAAAAGAACCTGCTTTCCAAATGAATCATAAACAAAATAAAATGCATCTGATAGATGTGAGTCAAAATACAACTCATTTTCTGCAGGATTTGGATAAACAACAATATCATGAAAACATTCAGTATTCTCCTCCACCGAAAGGGAAATGCTCTGCTGGTAGTCGCATGGTTCGTCGCTTCGTTCAGAAACAAGTATTGAATTAATATTGAAGACATTGACTTTATTTACAAATTTGCATTTCTGATGAGTTGAATTTCGATATGGAGGCAAAGAAATAGAAACATTAATAAAATATGGGAGATTTTCATCCTCGTATATATTCAGGTAGCGATCACAATAGAAAAAATTGTTCAAAGCACCAATGCTTTCAATCCAGATTATTGATATAGTATCGTTGAAATCTGAGTTCTGCAGCAGAATGGCGGGCAATAAACTATCGGAAACACTGTTTTTAACGGTAAAGACCGCAGTTGCATAAAAACGCAACGTGTCCCAATCAGGTGTGGTTTGGGTAATAATATTGTTTATGATTTTTGGATAAACTATGAGATCAATACTGTCACCGACCTGAAGCGAAAAGTCATAAAGAAGAAATTCAGTCTGATTGAGATACCGCACAAATAATCTGCGGGAAGCCGAATCTTCACGAATGTAATATTGGTCATACATCCCATATTGGGGGTAATATGGAGGATTAAAATCGTATGAATGCCTGAACTCCTTTACATTTTTATACGAAATGCCATTAATAATTGTATCATTTAAAATGAAAGTATTGAAGGTTTCATAGGAAAAATAGTCACAATCCACTGCCGTCAGCAGAGATGTGTCTGATCCAGATTGAACTATCGGATGATAAGTCTGTGCTTGTATCTTATTTCCGAAAAACAACGATATAATTATTGCAATAGATAAAAAGAAAAGTGGTGACAGATTGATTGCTTTCATAATATCCTCCGTTCTTTATTTATTAACGACAATTTTCTTTAATTGTTTGGTGGCATTGTTGGATACAAATCCAATGAAATAGACACCATCCTCAATACCCGACAAATCGAAATATAGTTCTGTGCACCCTGCCGGTAAAATTTCGGAACGCAGAACAACTCCTTTTGAATCTGAAATTTCGCAAGTGTTGTAATTTAGAGATTGCTCATTTAGAACAATCATGATATAGTTACCAGCAGGGTTTGGAAAAACCTGAAAAAGTTCGTAGCTTTCAGAGACTGGATCCGAAACTGGGAATATTTTACTTTTCCCCTCAGAGTTTAAAACCAGTGGTTCATTATAGGTCGTATCTCCTGAAATTCTAAGCATATTCAACGCATACATATCAGCAAATCCATCCATATTTCCCGAATATTGGTTAAGCAAATACTTTTCGTTTTGCGTTAAGCTGAAAATATTTCTATTACTGTTTTCTAAATTCCATTGCAATGTTGAAACTGAATTATACGCTTCAGAATTTGGCAGACCAGATATCATTGCTGTACTGTCTTTAAAAAGTAAGATAGCTTTTATGTCCCAATCGTTGCATAACTGCGTGAACATGATTAATGGTTCATTTCCTCCACCTGTGCTGTCCGCCATCCAGTACCTGATTTGTTGATTAATATATTGCTTCCTTTTATCACTTAGTATAGCAATCTTTGATTGCAGATTTTCAAATTCTGATACCATGTTTAAACCTGACATGATACCATTAAGTAGGTTTGATGGCAATGGAACTGATCGGTTAATTATGGCATCCTGCACTAATTCAGATTTAATTCCATGAACATTAGAATTAAGGACATCTCTTAGCATATAGGGATTTAATGCGTTATCGTTTGTTGCAGCTTCAGCTAAAACAGAGTCGGATAGGTAGGGCGATTTAGACAATAGATTGGTCGTCAAAGATAAGGCATCGCTATTAGTTGCAGTTGAGACTTCCTGAGAAAGAGCAGCTGTATTTCCACCGTCAACAAGTATGTTTAAAATGTTTGTTAATGAATCAATTTCTGAATCATATCTCTGCACAATAGTTGATTTTTCTATTCCACCAGAACCACCGAGGTATGACGGACAAGCCGCTGCTTTTGTATATGTAAAATTTGTAACGGAATTTGTCAAATTTCGGAAATAATAAGGAATCCAGTTTCCGGTTGAACCTGTATGGCGATAGTAAATAATAGGATAGCTGGAAAACACATTATCAAAATCAGAATATTGATTTGATGGGCCTGCATGTGAAAAGGTGTTTCCTGCAGGAGCAGAAACACTTGTATTAGCCCCCTGATACTTACAAATACCGCAAGGGCTGCATGACGCATATTGAGTAACATAGATATCTTTTGAACAATTCGAAAAATCATTGCATTTGATTTTTAATCCGATAGTAGCAAGTATTCCTCTGTTTTTGTCTAAAGTCTCTATTCCATATTTAAGATTGCTAAATGTATTATTATAAATAATATTATTCACTGCCCCAGAGTTGTTAACAACAATACCAAAAGAATTTACAGAGGTTGTGCCGGTAAACACATTTTCTTCACACTGCCATCCATTGCACTGATCAAGATAAATACCATATCCGATATCTCGTGTTATGTTAAAAGAATTCCTTGTAATTACAGTGCCGGTTGCGCCTGAAAAATATGCTGAATGATGATTGTCGGCAAAATGTGCTGAATTAATTGACGCAATATGGTTAGTATTTGTGTTGATCTGTTTAACGCCGTAATCAAGATTTGCAAAAATGCTGCTTTGATAATTGTAGCATGGACTTGTTCCACTTATACACAGATCATCAACCATAAACGAAGCATCGTAAGACAAAATGCCTATTCCTTTATCACTAGCATTTGAAATATCTGTTCGTGTGTTACGGAATGTGCATCCAAAAATACCAATTCCCTCTACGTCAATAAGACTAAGAAAGGAATAAGGAATCCCATCGTTATCAATAAGTATATCTGTTGTTTCGAAAATACAATTTTTAATAACGCTTAAATTACTAGTGGTAACAGTTGGATTTGATGGATTAAAATTATGATATGTATATATAGAAACGCTATTGTTACAGTTCCTAAAAGTCGCATTATTAATAGAAATAATTCCTCCTGTATAATTCCAATCAAACGAACCATCGGTGTTTTTCTTTATTGCAATAACGGCATCAGTTGCATTTTCAACAAGGGCTCCGTTTTTAAGTTCAACCTTCCCCTGCGCTCCGGCCGTCAGCTGGCTCGCAACGCTGTTTCCCCAAACTTCGATTCCGCCCCACATTGCACTTTTACACCCATTTTTAATGATCCCTCCATCCACTACCAACTTGCCACCGCGCTCAATGCAAATCTTCGTACCTTCCGGCATAGTCAGTGTATTTGTCACTGTCAACGTTGCCCCATTTTTAATAAGTATTGGCCTATCCATGCGAGTGTAAGTGCTATAATTAGTATTTGTTGAAATTTCTAATAGTGCGGTTTCATCAGAGCATGGCAGAGCGCATTTCCAAAGCCCCCACCCGTAGGTGCCTGCATATAAAACATTATCCAGATGATTAATTTCCACATCATCAACAAGACAATTGTAAAGACCGGTGCCGAATCTCTGCCAGTCGGCAGTTCCGTTTTTCCAATACACTCCTATATCAGTTGCAGCAAACAGAATATCATCACCACTAATTCCCTCAAGAATTTCAAGATCATTAACAGGTAGAAATGGCAAGCCAGAACTAATATCCGTCCATGAAGAACCACCGTTAGTTGTCACAAAAACTCGGTTTGCAGGGGTGGATGGAGAAGACATCCCCCCCCAAAGTAATATAAACTTTTGATGAATTTGTTGGATGGATTGAGATATGGGTAATTGCATAATACCCAAAAGGATATCCAGGTACGTTTTGAGTTATGTCAGTCCATGTGGCTCCACCGTTTGTGCTTTTAAGGAGTTTATTATAAACATTGGCGGAGTAGGTAGGATTACTGAATGAAACCCAAAGTACATTTTCATCAGCGTCGAAAACGTCAAATCCTTGAATTCTCTCTGTGTTTGCAATCTGGGGCATTGTCGTTGAAAAATTACTAATATTTGACCAGCTTGACAAACTATTATTTGCCCAATCAGTTGTTTTCCATATATCATGGTAACACGAATATACAGTATTACTCTGAATTGCATTCCCAACAATTGGGGCATCATTTAAATGGAATTCACTCGTTGTGAGAGCGATCTTATAAGTTTGCCCTAAAGTATGTGATTTAAGGACATTAACATTATTTCCTATCCCATCACCACAGGTTCTTAACATGATAGAATCCTTTGAATTAAAAACGCCATCATATGCGTCTCCAACTCTTGTATTTATTAAGCTCCCATTGTCAAATACAAAACTCCCATTATCCTGTGCTCCGCATAAGACTCTTTCAGCCTTTGTTTCTGAATCAGAAACACCGTAAAATTGCGAAATACATAATCCATTTCCATTAATATTATAGGCGATGTCGTTTTCGATTTTTGTCAGTCCTCCATCATTCCCAAAGAAAAGCACATCATCTTCAAATCCTCCTCCATTAGTACTCTGGTAAAAATAACTGCATCTTACATCTACATGCATTTGAGAAAAAACATTATTAAACGTGTAATTGTTGAAGTTTGCTCGTGTCACAGTTAGCCCTCCAATATACTGAATATTCGGGTCTGAGTCAGAAATGACATATTCTTGTTTCCAATACCCAACACCTCCAAAAGGAGAATTTTGATATCCAGGGCTATTATAGTAGATGTATTCAGATTGTACAAGGGAATTTGCATTGTAAATCCCGAAAAATAAATCGGATTTATTTTGTGCATCATTATCAGTTTGTGTCGAAAACATGAAATAAAAGTTTTCTAAGTCAATTTGTGAAACTGCAACTGAAATTCGTTCAGTCAAAAGAGGCCTAAAATCAAAGTCAACCCAATCCGGATTTTGATCCTGAAAGTTCTCGCAAAAGAATAACTCGGCCTGAAAATGCTCCAAATTGCCATTATCATCATAGGAATATCCATCAGAAGAAATCATTACTTTGTCATCAGTCCCGGGAAGAAACTCTATATCTCTCAACAGTTTTTTCTTCCATGTCAGACAATGAGTTAAACTATAATTTTGTGTTCCAAAAACGATTTGCCAGGAGTTGCCTTTATCATTACTTCTATATACTTTTATATACTTTGTCATCAACCAATGCTGCAATTTGATTTCCGTTTTCAGGGTTAACAATAATTTTTGAACACATGTGTATCTCTGTCAAACTCAATGACAATATCACAGTCCAAGTATTGCCACCATCTGTACTCCTGAAAAGGCCAGAAGAATAAGTCAACTCAGGATATCCTGATTTCCCAGTTGCAATGTACATTTCATCAGGATTATTTGGATTTGCTGTGATATATTGAACCCCAGTAATTAATTTGACTCCATGGTAATATTGAGAAAATATATTGACATTTAACCAATTTGCCCCACCATCAGTTGACTTCCATAATCCGGCTGTATTACTTCCAATCCATATTTCATTTATATCATCAGGATCTACCCAAACTGCTGATACCAAACCATTGTTCTGATTTGTGGAACCAGTTCCAGGCTGGCCATTTGGACCAACAAGTTCCCAGTTTAATGATCCCTGAGTTCTGTTTTCCGCAAAAGTGTCCCCATTAATGTAACATAATGAATCCCATTTCTCTCTTGCAACTGCATAGTTTGATAAAAATCCACCGTCGCGGTAAGACGGAAACTGCACCCTGTTTCTCCAGAATAACTCCCATCTAATATAGTCTTTATACCCACTTCCCGGAATTGATGATATATACTCGTTCTTTCCAAGAATATTTTCTGCCTCAATCTTAATAGAGTCGTAGTTCGCATTTGCTGCATTTGCTGAAAAAGCCCATCCGTTAAAAACTTTAATTGAATCTGTTTGCGAATGGCAATTAATTGATAATGTCAGAAACAAAAATCCTGTAAAAATCCGGTTTAATAATTTTATCTTCATGATTTAAAATTTTACAAATATATTTCAATTTTTCTAAAACAAGACAATCAACATGTAAAATCTGCGAAATTTTTCATTTTATAAAATCAACAGGGATGAATTTTTCTATTTCTCTCAATATTCATTCACGGACATCTCACTTCAGAACTTACCACTGGTTTCTCACCACTAAAAAAACACCTGCATTCCAAACATGACCTGAAACTTTGCAATATCGGGATGATCGAGATAGCTGAGCCTCCATACGCCATCGACCCGCAGGAATTTGAAAATGTTTTCAATGCCGGCACCGGTTTCAATATATGGTTTTCCCAAAGTATGCATGCCTTCCGGAAACTCGCTGTAGTTGCGGTTCGCAGCACTCAGGTTTCCGATGAGTCCTTTGCCCCAGACCACTTCGCGCCATTTGAGTTTTCGCAGCAGCGGAATGCGGTTGAGGAAAAATCCGTCGAAGCGGTGTGTGTAATACAGGCTCACCCATTCATCGCTGACAAACTCGAAATAATTCATCGTGTTGAATGAAGTTTCATCAAAGAAATAGGTTTCATTTCCTTCGTGCATCTTCAGAAACGGGTAGGGGAGCCGCCCCCAGATTTTTCCTGCTTCGATCACATATTTTGACCAGCCAATGTTTCCTACATTGAACCAATCGCTGAAATAAAAGGAGGCTTTCTGGTAATTGTAGTCTCCGCCCCATAAATCCTTGATTCCTTTGCTGTATTTGAACTGAATGATCGGATATATTGTACCGAGACTTGTGCGGATAAAATCGCTATACACATAACGTTCCTTGTATGCAAACCGCATTTCGAGCGTGATTTCGCTGGTTGTGATTTTTTCGCGTGTGGTGCCTTCGCCAAAATTGAACACAGTATCTCCGACAGGAAAAATATCTTTATGCAGAAAACGAACGGTGTTTGAAAAGCCGGTAAACCACTCGTGTTCGTAATGGGCTTTGAGTTCATTGACAAGAGTAAGCTTATTTGCCGGATTGCGTGTGATGAAACTGGCCAGCAGAAAGTCTTCGCGAAACCCTGTCGGACTCATGCCCAGCTGCTCCATATCGTGTTTGAACAATATCTGAAAACCGCGGCGTGGCTTCTTGTTCATGAGATACAGAAAACCTCCGCCGAATTTGAATTTCTGGTCTTTTGTTCCCCATGCAACATAAGCCGAAGGCATTATTTTTTTGCTGAATTTTTCCGATGTGCGGCCACCCAGACGGAAGCGTGCACCTTCTATTTCATTGAAGCTGAGCATGGATGCATATGGTCCGATATCAAATTTCCCCCAATTTAAATATCCTGATACAAACATGTCAATAATGTCGTACACGGTATTAAATGTTGGCATTTTTTTTATGCTGTCAACCATAAAATAAATGGTCTGCTCATCTTCCGACAGCGTGTCGTGACGTTCCTTCTGCCAGAATTCAAGTCCTTTTTCATAGGCGTCATCGGCAACAACAACGCGTTCCGGAGCATTGTAAAATGAATTATCTTTTGTTTGTGTCAGCGAATAGTTTTATATGAGGTTGTTTTATGTCCATAAAAACCCATTGTATTTTTCTGGTCATTTTGCAATACATTGAAGTCGATGACAAGACTTTCTTTCTCGGGCATCCAAAATCCCGAATCGCTTTGCTGAAATGATTGTTCAATAATCAGGTCATTTACAAAATTGATGTTGGCATCATTCACTACGCGCATGCTGAATTGCTTTACAGCCCAGCTGGAATCGGCCACCCAGAACTCGCCCGAAAAAGTCAATTCCTGTTTGCGCCGTGGTTTGAACAATATTTTGTAGCATCATGTGTCATCGATAATAGTGCTGTCCATGAGGTAATATTTATAGGACGTGAGCGCAATATCATTGATGGGGCTCATGAAATTTTTATCAAACAGCGTAATGAACCCATCATAAATGTTTATATTCTGATACATGTTGCCCAGATACTGGGCAATGCTTTCGTTTTCGACACCGGAAACCTGTACGGCACTGATGTATTCGCGTTTTGATTTTGGATTGCCGCGAAAATAGATTTTCGATATGGATTCGGTAAGAAACAGGGGCAGATATACCTTTCCGTTCACCAGCGAGGTGTCGGTATATTCAAATATCCATCCGAATTTCTTCAGTGCACGTTGACTTTTGAGTTCATCTGAAATATTATTGGCGTCAATTTGTACTTTGTTGTAAACTTCGACTTCGTAAAATGCTGCGTTGTCGGGAGAATTGTTTTTTTTGTTGCGGATTATTTTTTTTAACAGTACTTCGGCTGGATTTTCGCCCGGGACGATAATAACTTCGTTTAAAGTGATATTATTTTGCGATAAAGCAATGCTTAATTCCTGAAACTGATTTTCTTTAACGGGCAGGGTTTGTTGTGTGTAACCGAGGCAAGAAACAATGATGGAGTCACCAGACGTGCTACTTTCAATTTTGAAAGATCCTTCAAAATCGGTGGTTGCACCGATACTGGTTCCCTTAAGGGCAATACTGCAAAACGGGATTGGATCTCCTGTTGCTGAATCTGTCACATGACCGAGAATGCGGATATTTTGTGCAGCAAGATTGTTGCACAGAAGAGCAAAAACGATAATAATATATGTTTTTTTTAGAGAGCATCGGGTTTATTCAGCTCATTCCAGAATTCTACAGCACGCCTGGCATGAGGGATTACAATCGTTCCGCCTACGAGAATGGCAATTCCGAATATTTCATGAATTTCTGCATCGGAGGTGCCGATTTCGCATAATTTTTCGAGATGATATTTTACACAATCGTCGCATCGCAGAACGAGGGACGAAACAAGTCCCAGCATTTCTTTGGTTTTGGTATTCAGTGCGCCCGGATCATAGGCCATGGTATCGACCGAAAACAAGCGTTTGATAACTTTATTGTCGCCTTCCAGAATTGCTTTGTTCATTTTGAGGCGGTATTCCTTAAATTCCTTTACTTTTGACATGGCATTTGTTTGATTAACAAAAATAGCTATTTTGTTAATGGAGCAAATATTTATTTTTGGATTGCATAAATATTTTTATCTTTACTATGAAATATTACTTTTGCAGTTCGAAAACCTGAGGGTGGATTCTGAATAATGAAACAAATTGAGACCGACGATATAAAAGGTGTACTGAAAACGGTGTTTGGCTTTGATAAATTCAAAGGCGAGCAGGAAGAGATTATTGAAAGTCTCCTTGAGGGCACTGATACCTTTGTTATAATGCCAACAGGTGGTGGTAAATCATTGTGCTATCAATTACCGGCTCTGGTGTTGCCTGGCACTGCCATTGTTATTTCGCCGTTGATTGCCCTGATGAAGAATCAGGTTGACAACATTCGTAATTTTGGTACGGAAAACGGCATTGCCCATGTAATGAATTCTTCGCTTAACAAAGCTGAAATGGCATTGGTTCACGAAGATCTTTTATCCGGGAAAACAAAGTTGTTATACGTTGCACCTGAATCTCTGACCAAGGAAGAAAATGTTGAATTTCTTCAGGGTATTGATATATCTTTTTATGCTGTTGATGAAGCTCACTGCATTTCAGAGTGGGGACATGATTTCCGTCCGGAATACCGGCGTATAAGACCAATAGTGGAAGCCATCGGTAAAAATGTGCCAATCATAGCCCTCACGGCGACTGCAACACCTAAGGTGCAACAGGATATTCTCAAAACGCTGAAGCTGAAAGATCCAAAGGTTTTTATATCTTCTTTCAACCGGCCCAATCTCTATTACGAAGTCAGACCAAAATATAAGGATGTTAACAAAGAACTTCTGAAATTTGTTAAAGCCAATGAAGGAAAGAGCGGGATTGTGTATTGTTTGAGTCGTAAAAAAACAGAAGAGCTCGCTGAATTTCTTCAGGTGAACGGAATAAAGGCCTTGCCTTATCATGCCGGACTTGAGGCCGCTGTGCGAAGGCAAAATCAGGATATGTTTCTGATGGAAGAAGTGGATGTGATGATTGCAACCATTGCTTTCGGAATGGGTATCGATAAGCCCGATATACGCTATGTGGTGCATTATGATATGCCCAAAAGTCTTGAAAGTTATTATCAGGAAACCGGTCGTTCAGGTCGTGATGGTGGCGAAGGACTTTGCATTGCTTTTTATAGCATTGATGATTTGCAGAAATTTGAAAAATTTTCGAAAGACAAAGGTGTTGCAGAACAGGAAATAGCACAACATTTATTGCTCGAAACCATATCGTTTGCCGAAAGTTCGGTTTGCAGGCGTAAACAATTGTTGCATTATTTTGGTGAAAATTATTTGCATGACAATTGTCATAGTTGCGACAATTGTTTATTCCCGCGTGATACCTTTGAAGCGGAAGATGATGTTTGTCTGGTGCTCGATACCATTGAAGAAACGCAGGAACAATTTAAATCGAAAAGTATCGTTGATATCATTCTTGGCAGTAAGTCTCCTTCGATGAAACAACTGAAAGCTGAGAAACTGGAGGTGTTTGGAAAAGGTGGCGAAAAGTCGGAGAGATTCTGGAATTCTGTCATCAGACAAATGCTGATTATGAACTTCATGGCAAAAGAAATTGAAAACTATGGAGTTTTGAAAATAACGGAAAAAGGAAAAGAATTTTTGAACAACCCACATTCAATTATGTTGACGAAAGATCGTAACATCGAAGAAGAAAAAGAAGAAGACGGCCCCAGTTCTGGTGATGGCCGCAGCAGTGGAACCGACAAGGCGCTTTTTGCCATGCTAAAGGATCTGCGTAAACAGATTGCGAAAAAAGAAAATCTGCCGCCCTTTGTTATTTTTCAGGATCCCTCGCTCGAAGATATGGCCATTCAGTATCCGATAACCTTGGATGAGTTGAAAAACATCACGGGCGTTGGTGCAGGGAAAGCCGGAAAATACGGTGAGCCATTCCTTAAACTTATTGCCGGTTATGTTGAAGAAAATGAAATCATCAGACCGATGGACATGGTGGTCAAATCCACTGTGAACAAAAGCAAGCTGAAGGTTTTTATTATTCAGGCCATTGACCGTAAAGTCGCGCTCGAGGATCTTGCTGTTTCGAAAAATCTTACTTTTGAAGAATTGCTCGACGAGCTGGAACGCATTGTCTCAAGCGGTACCCGCATTGACCTGAATTATTATATCGATGAAAATATCGATCCCTATCATCAGGATGAAATTTTTGAATATTTCAGAACAGCTGAAACCGATTCAATTGATGATGCTTTGACAGAACTTGGTGAAAATGAGTACACCGTTGAGGAAATTCGTCTCATGCGTATTAAATTCATGTCGGAAATCGGCAATTAATTTTGGTATATGGAAATGAACCTAAACAATCAGGAAAATAGCTTTGTGCCTGATGAAAAAAAGAAAAGCTGTCTTCGCAGTCCGCAGATGATTTTTAATATCGCAGCGGGAGTACTTATTCTCATTCTTCTGATATTGCAGTTTTACAATCCGTTTTCAAAAGAAAATGGCATTGTTGTGCCAGATGGCGGACTTAATATTGCGTATGTTGAATCTGACAGTATCATGACCCAATATGATCTTGTTGATACACTCAAGGGTGACCTGGTGAAATTGAATGATAGTCTGGATAAGGATTTCACCAAACGTCAGGAAGGTTTTCAGGCACGTGTCAACTTGTTTCAGCAGAATGTTCAGAATGGAAAAATTCAGACCAAAGATGATTATAGTCGTCAGGAATCGGCTTTGGCTGCTGAACAGGAACAATTGATGAACTTGCGCGACTCGTATCTCGCACAGGTTCAGCAAAAACAGATTGCTATGAACAATCAGATTCTGGATTCGATTGTGAGTATTATAAAACAATATCCTGAGGAATTTCCTTATGACTATGTGCTCGATTACAACAGTGGCACAGGAATTCTGTATGCCAATGACAAATTGAATATTACTGTCAAGGTTGTTGATCGGTTGAATAAAGAATACAACAAGTAATGCGTAGTCTGGGTTTTTTTCTGTTTTTTTCTGTCATCGTGTTTGCATTGATTTCGTGCGGTGGTGACAAAAGTGTCCGAGTGGTTGAAAAAACCTATCCAGATGGTAAAGACAATATTGTAGTGTATTATTCGAATGATAAGAATCACAAAAAAATAAAGGAAGAGGTTTTTTATCAGGATGGCAAACTTAAATCTGAGGGCGGCTTTAAGGATGAAAAGCGCAATGGGGTTTGGCGAGTCTGGTATCAGAATGGCAATATCTGGAGTGAGGGTGAGTTTGTTGATGGCAAAGCCGAAGGATTTCGTCGCGTGTATTACGAAAACGGCCGACTGCGTTATTCAGGTCAATATGAAAATGATCGGATGACCGGTGAGTGGATTTTTTACGACGAGAATGGAAAGAAAACCGATGTCAAAAAATATTAGTTTTACCTGGAGGTTTGAATACCTCCTTTTTTTTAAATTTGCAGCATCATGAAAAGAATTTTGCTTAAACTCAGTGGGGAATCGCTTGCCGGAAAACAAGAATCAGGTATTAATGCGGAGATGCTTGCATCTTTTGCTGATGAGATTAAATCGGCTGTTGATAAAGGGGCAGAAGTTGGTGTTGTGCTGGGTGGTGGAAATATTTTTCGTGGATTGAGCGGCGAAAAGAAGGGTGTGTCGCGTGTGCAGGGCGATTATATGGGAATGCTAGCCACGGTAATCAATAGTCTTGCTTTGCAGGATGCATTGAAACAACGTGAAATAAAATGCGAAGTGCTTTCAGGACTTGAAATATCGCCCCTCTGTAAAAAAATGAGCGGCCCTGTTGCTATTGAATTATTGAAAAATAAAACAGTGGTTATCATTTCGGGCGGCACTGGCAATCCCTATTTTACTACAGATTCTGCAGCTGCATTGCGTGCTGTTGAAATTGATGCCGATGCTTTGCTGAAAGGCACACGTGTGGATGGCATATATACAGCCGATCCCGAGAAACATCCCGACGCAGTGAAGTATGACAAACTCACATTTGATGAGGCATACGAGAAACATCTGAACATTATGGACATGACTGCTTTCACGTTGTGCAAAGAAAACAACATGCCGGTCATCGTTTTTGATATTCATGGCAAAGGCAATCTGGAAGCCATTCTTGAAGGAAAGAAAATTGGAACAATTGTAAAGAATAAATAAGAAGTAAAACAGATATGAGCGACGAATCCGTATTATTACTTGAGGAAGCAAAGGAAGGAATGACCAATGCAATTGCGCATCTGGAACGCGAACTAGTGAAAATTCGTGCCGGAAAAGCGAGCCCTTCCATTTTTGATTCAGTCAAAATTGACTTTTATGGAACCATGACTCCGCTTGCACAGGTAGGGAATATCAACATTCCGGATGCAAGAACCATTGTGATTCAGCCATGGGACCGCAGCGTGCTGGGTGCCATCGAAAAGGCAATTATGGCTGCCAATCTGGGTTTTACGCCGGTGAATAATGGAGAGATTATTCGCATTTCAATTCCGCCGCTCACCGAAGAGCGACGTAAAGAAATGGTCAAAAAAGTAAAAGTAGAAGGCGAAAATGCCAAAGTAGCTGTGCGCAATGTCCGCCGCAACGTGGTTGATAGCGCCCGTAAACTCATCAAAGATGGTGTTCCCGAAGATGAAGTCAAAGGTCTTGAAAAAGACATTCAGACCGCAACAGACAAGAGCATTGAAAAGATCGACCAGATCATTGCGGCCAAGGAAAAAGATATTATGACCGTGTAGGCACAACGTTCAATGCACAAAGCGCAACGCGGAGTGCATTATTCAAAATATTTTATTGATAATACCGGCTACTTGCTTGTCCCCGGAGCCCTTGCGGGCATGCGGGCTACCAATATTTTGTCCCGCTGGGACAGTCTGGTACTGCGTAGCTTTTTTTACGCCTTCGGCTCAATAAATTTATCAGAGATCCCAGCACGAAATTGAGAGCTGATCACTGATAATCCCGTGCCTTGCAGACGGGACTTCGCTGACGACTGAAAGCTGCCCGGCCTTGATTCACTGCTCACTGCTCACTATTCACCGCTATTCGGCCGGCTTTTCTGCGTGCTAGTACATCAAGTGTTTCTTGCTGCTGTTGCGCCAGCCGGCGTCGCTTTTGTAGTCAGCGAAAAATATTACAAGGTCAGCATCGCTTTTGTAATCGCAGAAATAAATGGTTTTATCAGCATCACTTTTGTATTCTGCAAAAAACCATAATCCGTCGTTTCCGGTTGCATCGCTTTTGTAGCTGCATTTGTAAACAACCAGATCTGCATCGCTTTTATAATCGGCCACATATACCTTTACCTGCGCATCGCTTTTGTATGAGCAGGAATACACGACCTGACTTTTGCCCACCAATGTGAATGCAAAGAGAAGAACAAAGAGAGACAGAATTGTTTTCATGTTTTTTTGTTTTTATCAAAGATAGAAAAATTTTTGGCGCGGGGCAATAACAAAAACAATGCCTTAGGGTGACTTTATATAGGGCCTGCTGAAAAAGTCTGAGGTGCGCCATATTCGAGGCGACAAGACG
>DAOPKE010000051.1:0-19922 GCA_035390965.1 Bacteroidales bacterium
CAACATTAGCACTATGTATTTCAGAATTCTCATGTGTGAAAAAATGCTGATGAAAGAACTTCAAAGGGCGAAAATACAACTTTTTTTTCTTTTTGACCTGAAATGGGAAAGATTTATGAAAAAGTTTTTCACTATCTTTGGTGTATAAATAATGAACGGAATCGGAACATGAAATATTTTGTTGCTTTGATATTTTTGATTTCGGCTTTTTTTTCATCCTGTGAAAAAGATGAAGAAAGGATTCCGTATGTACCCGTCAATATTTACATTGACATCAACAACGCCAATTACAACGATCTGAATGCCATCGGGGGTTATATTTATCTCACCGGCGGCTATAAGGGGCTGATTGTGTACCGCGCTTCGTATGAATCATTTGTAGCTATTGAAAGAGCTTGTCCTTACCATCCTAATTCAGACTGTGGACGGCTTGTGGTTGACACTTCCGGGCTCACCATTTCCGATCCTGTGTGCGGCTCAAGGTTTCTGATCACCGACGGAAGCATTGTTAATGGTCCGGCCACCAGACCGGCCCTGACATACAGCACCTTGTACGATGGATTCTACGTCAGGGTATATAATTAATTTTTCATAACCATGGGATTAATCCCATGGTTATGAAAACTCAAATGCTGGGAAAACAACAACAATTAACTCTCTATGCCACATTCATACAACCGCATCTGGATCCATGCGACCTGGTCAACAAAAGACCGCAGGAAAATCATTCACAGCTCATTTGAGCGAGAGATGTACCGCTACATGTACAATCAATTCAAACAATGTGGTTGCGCTGTCAAAATCATTAACGGTGTTGAAGACCATGTTCATTGCCTCTTCCTCCTGAATCCAAGCAAATCGGTCGCTGACGTGATAAAGCAGGTCAAAGGCAGTACATCACACTTTATCAATGCCGGAGATTTTGATATCAAGGATTTCGCATGGCAAAACGGGTATGGTTCCTTTTCCGCCAGCGAATCAGTTACAGATTATATTGCAAGCTACATTGAAAATCAGAAACATCATCACAAAAGAAAAACGTACGACACTGAATTTACCGGATTTCTGGCGGAAAATCACATTGATCCAATGGACAACGAATGACCGGTTTTATCATGAAAGTGTGCAACAGCTTGTTCAAAAATAATCCTTAACCGAACAAATTCAGCTGTAAATTTCAATTACTTTTGTCCTCCGAATGCTTTACGATTTTAATTTCAATCAGCATCCTTTATGGATGATTGTGGTGGGGGGCGCTCTGGTTCTTTCACTACTGGTGTTTTTATTTTACTACCTGTTTTTTTTCAGACGTTTTGCATTTTATAAAACAAAGCATCATCAAACAGATGAAAAGAAACTCCCTCCTGTTTCTATTATAATTGCAGCCAAAAATGAATTTCTGAATATCCGGGAAAATCTTCCATTCCTTCTTAATCAGGACTATCCGGAATTTGAAATTGTTATTGTTGATGACCATTCACAGGACGACACATGGGACTTGTTGTGTGCATTTAAAATTCACAATCCGAATCTCAGAACTGTCCGCCTGACAGATTCTGTGGTTGTTTGCGAAGGAAAAAAATTCCCGCTTTCGGTAGGAATCAAAGAAGCCAATTATCCGCACCTGCTTCTGACCGATGCCGATTGCCGCCCCACAAGCCCGTTCTGGATTCAGAAAATGATTGAACAATATAACAACGGAACAGAAATCGTTGTTGGTTATGGAAAATACTACCGCCACAAAACATTGCTGAATCTGTTGATTCGTTTCGATACGATGCGCATCGCACTTCAATATTTTTCGGCTGCGTTATCGCATTTTCCATACATGGGAGTAGGCCGCAACCTGTCATATAAAAAAGAACTATTTATCAACAGCAACGGATTCACCAATCATTACGATCTGAGCTCCGGCGATGACGATCTGTTTATTGCAGAACATGCTGAAAAAAATAATACAGCTATCTGCATTGAATCCGATGCATACACCTGGTCGGAGCCCAAACACAGCTTCGCATCATGGTGGCATCAAAAGCGCAGACACCTGACAACAGGCAACAGGTACCGATTCAAACACAAACTGTATCTTGGATTATATCAATTGAATCTGCTGCTGTTCCCTGCTCTCGCAGCTCTCTTGCTGGCATTTCAATATCAGATTCTTGCTGTTGCATCCGTTGTTTTAATTAAATGGTCAACCCAATGGATAATTTTTTCAGGAACAACAAAAAAACTCAAAGAAAAAAAATTATTATTAATTTCGCCTGTTTTTGAAACAATAATGGCGGTACTGAATGCGCTATTATATGTATCGAACATCATCAGAAAACCCGGCACATGGAAGTAAGTCCGAATTTTACCGAAAAAGCCAAACGGGATTATGAACTCGTTCAGCGGGCATTGGATCATGGTGATCAGAAGGCCTACACTGAACTGATGAAAAATTACCGTGAAGCCATATACTTCATGATGCTGAAGATGACCAATGATGCCACCGATGCCGATGATCTCACTATTGAAGCATTTGGCAAGGCCTTCCGCAACCTTCCTCAATACACACCTGAATTTGCTTTCAGCACCTGGCTTTTTAAAATTGCATCCAACAATTGCATCGATTATATCCGCAAAAAACGCCTGGTAGTTACCAGTATTGATCAGGGTGTGCACAACGAAGACGGTGGAATGGCTCAGAACATTCCTTGTGAGCATCCCGATCCGGAAGAAGCCATTATCAAAAAACAAAAACACAAGGCACTTCGTGAAGTGGTTGAAAAATTAAAACCACATTATCGCAGACTGGTAGAACTACGATATTACAAAGAATACAGCTACGAAGAAATTGCCGAAGAACTCAACCTCCCCCTGGGAACTGTGAAAGCACAACTCTTCCGCGCACGCGACCTGTTATGCCAGATATTATCAAAAGACCAGGATTCAATCTAATGGCCATACAACTACACACTTTCGTCTTTAATGGTTTTGGCGTAAACAACTACATTCTCGAAGCAGAGAACGGTGATTGCATTATCGTCGATGCCGCATGCTCCAACGATTCCGAAAAGGAACAACTGAAAAGCTTCTTCAGCGACAGCAGGCGCAAACCTGTGATGCTGATAAACACACATACGCATATCGATCATGTGCTTGGCTGCGCATTTGTTCAGAAAAAATTCGGAATTCCATGGCTCATGCACAGCGAGGCACTGCCAACATTAAACGAAGCTCCGGTGTTTGCCTCACTTTTCGGAATCAATAATATGGAAATGTCGAAACCGGACAATTTTCTCGAAGACGGCCAGGAACTGGTTTTCGACAACAACACAATAAAAATTCTGTACACACCCGGCCACGCACCAGGATCCATCTGCCTCTACATTCCTGCCGAACGCATGGTCATTACCGGCGATGTATTGTTCAATGGCAGCATCGGCCGCACCGATCTCACCGGAGGCAACTTCGATGTGCTGATGGAATCCATTCACACAAAGCTGCTCACCCTGCCCGACGACACCATCGTGTATCCCGGACACGGCCCCGCCACCACCATAGGTGACGAGCGGACTGGGAATCCGTATCTGGGGTAAGTTGAGACTGTCTCAAAATGGCCTAATAAATAGACCTAAACTTCTAATTGCAAACCGACCTTCCAGAGTCCTCAATGCAATGGAGAACCTGGAAGAGTCGGATGCTGTGGCCTCTCACCAACTATTCCATGTTTTTCGATTCCCTTCAAACTATGGAATGTTGGATTGATCCCCATTGTTTTGAGACATCCTTTCACAACAGAAATATTTGTATTTTTGTTTCTCATCTCCGCCATGCTTCAATCGCTTCACATACAGAACTACGCACTAATACGTCAGCTTGATGTCGATTTCGCATCGGGGTTTACGGTCATTACCGGAGAAACCGGCGCCGGAAAATCCATTCTGCTCGGAGCGATTGGTCTGCTTATTGGAAACCGTGCCGATCATGGCGTATTACTCAACGAACAGCAGAAATGCATCATTGAAGGACAATTTGCACTTGAAAAAAATGCATTTGAAAATTTCTTTTCAGACAATGAAATTGATTTTGAAGGAGAACTGATCATCCGCCGCGAAATAAGTCCCGGTGGAAAATCGCGCGCCTTTGTCAATGACACTCCTGTGCAGCTTTCGATGCTGAAAGATCTCGGTGATCAGATCATGAACATTCATTCGCAGCACGAAACACTGCTGATTGCCGGCAATCGTTTTCAAATGCAGACACTCGATTCGTACTGTGGCAACAACGCGCTGCTGGCCGAATACGGAGAATATTTCAAAAAATACAGCGATTGCCAGCATCGTATCAATGAGCTGAAAGAACAGATTGCACGACGCCTTTCGGATGCCGATTATTTTGGTTTTCTTTTCAAAGAGCTTGTCCAGGCCTCGCTTTCAGCAGAAGAATTTGCATCGTTGGAGCAGGAACAAATCATGCTGATGAATGCCGAAAAAATCGGTGAAGGACTTTTCGCCTCGTTGCAGATTTTATCTGAAAGCGATGATAACGTACAAATCACACTGCGCCGTGTTGAGCAATATTTAAAAAACGCATCGCAGTATTTGCCCGAGCTGACTGAATTGTCAGAACGCATCAATCAGTCGCTGATCGAAATTTCGGATATTGCCGACACGCTGAACCGCATGAGCGATAAAGCGGAAATCAATCCTGCGCGACTTGAAAAAGTGAATGAACGTGTGGATGAATACAACCGGCTGATGCATAAACACAAGGTTTCAGACATTGAGCAATTGCTCGCCATCAAGGATGAAATCGAAGCAAAGCTGGAGGACAATTCAAACCTTGAACTGAAGCTGGAATCCGAGGAAAAAATGCTGACAGAACTGGACAAGGAGTTGAAGAAAATTTCTGCCGATCTTGATAAAAAACGCAGAAAAGCCGCTCCCGCTTTCCGCGACGCCATACTTGAAATTCTGAATAATCTCGGCATGCCGAACGCCTTGTTTGAAGCGGCACTTGAGAATACCGACTCATACAAACCAGATGGCACAAACAGCATTCGTTTTATGTTTACAGCGAATAAAGGAGAGAAGCTACAGGAACTTGGCGCTGTGGTATCCGGCGGTGAAATGTCGCGCGTGATGCTCGCCATCAAATCGATGACAGCACAACGCAACATGCTTCCCACCATCATTTTTGACGAAATTGACAGCGGCGTTTCAGGACTGATTGCCGCCAAGATGGGAAACATATTAAAAAAACTTTCCGAAAACCATCAGGTGATTGCGATCACACATCTGCCACAGATTGCGGCACGCGGCGAAGATCACATTCATGTTGAAAAAAATGATGCCGGCGAAAAAATGCAGACAATACTTTGCAAGCTTGATTCAGACGCAAGAGTAGAGGTGATTGCCCGTATGATCTCCGATGAAAAAATGAGCGACTCTGCGCTGGAAATGGCGCGGCAACTGCTTTCCAATTAACAACTCAAAAACAAAAATCATATGCCTTCAAAAAAATACTTTCTCGACACCGACAAAAAAGAGATGCTGGATTTATCTTGGAAAGCAGGATTCCATACTGTTACGGTATCATATAATGGCATTTTGCTTTCAACCATGAACCGCGAAGAAGCATCAACGGGAAAAGCAGTAGAGCTGCCCGATGGCCGGATTGTTGATATCAAGCTGGAAAGTGGATTTTTCGCTGCATTGACAGCAAAGATCAACGGCCGTCATATCCCGGGAACACAAGGTGATCCGAAATATCAACTGAAACAGGTTTTTTATCTGATGATTATTCTTGGCATACTCAACATCATCATCGGGTTGATTTTTGCCGTAACAGATGTCCATATCGACGGACTGGAAAGCATCGGCTATATTAATGTAGCCATCGGACTTGTATATATTGCCCTTGGATATGCTGTAATGCAAGGCAGCATGATTGCGCTGGTTCTGATAACACTCATTCTGTTTGGCGATCTTATTCTGGCCGCCATGTATTCGGCTCAGTCGGGCATGACCGCTGGAATTATCATGAAAGTATTTTTCGTGATTTTTGTTGTGCGCGGATTCAAATACATGAAAGAATTCAGAGCGGAGAGACATGTGCAAAGTTGAAACTTTGCATAGCTGGATCGCTGATTGAAACTTTGCACAGGAAAACAAAAAAGGGCTGCAAACATTTGCAGCCCTTTTTTGTTGCGGTTTTCCGAAGATCAATACACGATGATATTTTGTTCTTTCGGAAATTTCACGGAGTATTTGATGGTGAGTTTTTTCGTTTCACCCGGCTTTAGTTTCAGATTCCACGACACTTTCCCAGTGTTTTCGTCAACAATGCCTCCACTGAATTCAATTTTTTCGATTTCAATCTCTTTATTGGTTGTAATCGGGAACTGGTCATCGATTACGATATCAATTTCCTTACTTTTATTGTTGCGAACAGTAATCTCCCAGCCCTTGGTGACCTTGCGTGAGGTGCCGATAAATTTATCACTGGTGTAATCTTTAACCATTTCACGTTTTATTGAAATTGATTTATCGCGACCCAGCGAGACCTCAAGTGTATCGAGCGCTGTAAGCGGATTTACATAAGACTTTCCAACATAGGTTTCCTGAAAAAACACATTGGATTCGCCCGGCAACAGATTGTATTTTTCCCAGCCGGTTACACGCGCCAGAAGGAATGCATCATTATCAAGTTTCGGCGCAGCATAATACTGATACAATGCAGCCAACTCATATTCCTTCACCTGAACAATACGCGCTTTGCCATTTGTTTCAACACTATAAGGAAGATCAATAGCATATTCAAAATTAATTGGATACTCCGTTACCGATGTGTAAGCCACAGCACTTTCGAAGTTTTTATCTTCATCATATTCCTCTTTTGAAACTTCGGCTTTTGAATCAGCAACAGACATAGGAACAGCCGCGCGATTATTTCCGCTCTGACTCCTGTAGGAGTAATTATTGAAATAAAGATACCATGGATTTAAAACCGGTTTATTGTTGCTCTGATTTGGATTGGCTGTTGACAAAGTAAGCTTCACTTTTTCCCAGTTTTCGCCGGTGCTCTGATAGATACCAGCTTTGAAAGTGAGTTTGACCGGATTTCCGAAATCAGTAGCACGAATATCATACATTGGTGCCCAGCCGGCATTCTGTACGTTGTAGCGTGTTACAAAAGTTGCATTGCCAGCTGCATTGGCAATAACCCTGACTATAATTTCGCCCGAGGGCTGATTCTGTTTTGCATTATATTCATTGAGCTGTTGCTGAACACGCGCGATATCTTTATTCAATCTGGCAAGCTTGATTCCAACTTCAAGCTGCTTTGTTTTAATATCAGTCAGACGAATTCGATAAAAGTCGGCATTGGCCTTTAATGCGGCAATATCAACGCCACTGTCATCTCCCCCAATTTCTTTATTGGCAAGAATCATGGCCTCTTCATTGTTATAAACAGTCAACATGGCATTCTGATAATTGATCTGTCCACGCAACATTTCAAGCGAATCTTCAAGCACAAGAACTTTCTTTGACTTGATCTGAGATTTCAGATAGTTGATTCTGTTTTCGACAGAAAGCACGGTAATATTCCCTTTACCCGAAACCTGAATGGTATTGGGATCGATTGTGGTGGGCAAATCCTGAATAACGATATCGTAATTACCAGTATTCAGATAAATGGTTCCTGTGCGTTCTACCTGAGCTCCGCTAAGAAAAACAGTAACATTCCGGATGCTGGTTGAAAGGACTTTTTCATCATCGGCAAGAACAAACATGGCCGATAATAACATTGTAAAAAACAAAACGGTCTTCATGGGTATAGAGTTTTAATTTTAAAAAACGGCGCACAAAAAAAAATCCTGTCGCCTGAAAAAAATGTTCAGTGCAAAGAGATGCTACAATAAGAAAAATTCACAAATTAACGAATCAATTCTATTCCTCCAAAAAGCTTGCGCTTGATTCCTTCCGTATCGCGATAAAAAATTTCGTAGGTATATGAACCCAGCGCACAGCGCTTTCCATTAAAGGTACCATCCCAGCCCTGCTCATAATCAGTGGTAATAAAAAGCATTTTCCCAAATCGGTCGAACACCATGAACGTATAAAAATTTTCATCAATTCCATGACCAATGGGCTTAAAAACCTCGTTGATTCCATCACCATCAGGAGAAAACGAGTTGGGCACATACATAGTAACAACATCCTTCACATAGATTACATCGCTGGCAGTATCCTTGCATCCATGTTCAGTAGTAATAATCAGTTCCACAACATACAGGCCGGTATCATTATACTGATGCGTGGGATAAGTATCCATCGAGAAGCCGCCATCACCAAAAGTCCATTCCGATTGATACAGACTGGTGCTTTCATTGAAGAAAAGAACCGTATTATCGGCCAATGTAGGAGCAGAAGGATAAGGACGGAATTCAGCCACTGGTTTCCGATAAACATTAATCATATTATTTACCCTCAGCGAATCAACACAGCCATAGATTGATGTTACAGCAATGAAAACATCAAACACCCCATCCTGTTCAAAAATAAGCGAAGGATTTTTATCACTGCTGAAATGATGACCCTCGTCGAGATCCCAGTAATAAGTCTGACCACTATCAGGCGTTGTTTCATAAAACTGAACAAACAATGGCTGACAGCCCTCGGTTGGTGAAGCTACAATATTAATTTCGGGCAGCGGATGCAATTCAATAAGTGTTGTACTGACCGTGGTATCGCAACCAACTGCATCGGTAATTGTTATTGTATATGTTCCGGCAGGCAGGTTAGATACAGAGGGAGCATTTACCTGAGGCGGGCTCCATGTATATGAATATGGCACTGCACCCCCACTGACAACAAGGGAAACGGATCCATCAGAACCACCCTCACAGGTTACGTCAACCTTGCTGACAATGACCTCAATGGGTGGATAAGCATCAATAATTTCTGCTGAATCGGACACAGAGCAACCATTGGCATCGAAAACAGTAACATAATACCAGCCCGATTCGAGACCTGAAACAGAATTACTGGTTGAAACGGTTGTTGTACTATCGCCTGTTGACCAGATATAAGTATAGGGAGTTGCACCGTTTTGGACAACAATTGTAAGCGTTCCTGTGCTATCGCCAAAACACAATACGTCTTCTGCATCAAACGAAACAATTTCAAGTCCCGGGCAACTGGTAGCCATGCTGAAACCGGGAAATACCGTGTCGTTAAAACCGGCCAGCTCCCAGGTGTCTTCGTACCAGGTAATCGGAATATAACCAAGAGGCCATGTGTATGAAAACAAAGGACCTATATGAATTGACAATTTGGATTCAAAAGCCCTTACCTCAGGAATGGTTACACCCGGCATACAGGCCTGCTTTAAATACTCATTACCACTTATTGTATCCGAAAACGGCACATCGATACACAAATCCGGAATATCGGCAGGAGGCACAATGGGAAACGACGGAATATTGATGGTGAACTCAAGAGCTGCAATTGAAAAATCAAAAGAGAGACTATCCCAGGTATGATTGGTAAAATCATTTGTAAGCGAATGAGACAGGTCGAAATCAATCTGATTGACATTGTGGCAGGGCCAGATATAATTAAGGTTATTACATGCCTTAAAACTGATATTGTCTGAAAATCCTGAATCGACAACCATGTTTCCGCTGGAAGGATCAGTTACGGTATATTCAACCGGAACCGAAAGAACCAAGTTATTCCACACATCCGGTTCAAAGGCAAAATCCTGCTGCATAGTGGATAGGATGGTGAACCAGGCAGAAAACAACATATAGTCAATGGTGAAACCTGCCCCAAGATCATAAGTACCACTGAGCATACCAAGAAACTGCTGAACAGCCGGCCCGGTAGGTGGCGGAATCAACCCGGCAATAGCGGATAAAAACTGAATAACATCGAGTTCCAGAGAAACCCAGGTGCAGTCACCGGCGGCATACAAATTTTGATTGCATTCATCAATAACATCGAGCCAATCGGTTGTTTCGACATAGGGAAGCGTAATGCTGCCACTCAGACCTATTCCAAAAAGATTGTTGAATGTAATCGGCAAAATGGTATCATGACAAATCTGAATAGGCGGAAAGGCCGTCGGCACAAAGCAAGGATATGTAAAAACCCCGGTTTGGGAATTAAGCTCAATGATTGGGATGGTATCAAAAGGAACATTTACATCAATAACCGGAAAAGTAGTACAGCCAAAAACACAAATAGTGGCATCGAGATCAATTCCAAATCCAAAATTGAGATACAGGCCGATAACGCCCGCTGTGGGAAAATGTGTCGTAAGATCCCAGCCAGGCCGCACATCATAGGATGATTCGATGGTTACCTCTTCGCCCGGGCAAAAAGTATCATCGTTTGGAATCTCCATTTCAACAGTTACCGGATATTCCACATCGACAGCACCTGTTGTAAAGCCCGATATAATAAAATCGGAACCAATATGAAACCATGTATCAAGATCGATTTCAGCTCCGAACTGCCCCCCCCAGTACATTAACGATATCACCTATGGTAACAGCAGTGTCATATTGTACATCAAACAAATTGATGTTCATATTGATGTTCCACGGATTTCCATTGGGTCCCCACATATTCTGATTATAAGTGGCCCAATCAATGTCGTTTGAAATCACATAGCTCTGAGCTTTTGCATTCTGCAATACAAAAAGAGAGACCAGAACCGTGAACAACAACTTTTTCATATCAATCAGAATTCAACCGTAAGTAAACATTCCTTTAAAACACTAAAAACCACAGGTTTTGCCATTACCGGATAGTTGGCGCTAACCCAGACCGTTCTTTTATGATCGCCCGTAAGAAGCATCATTCGTTCATACTCAACATCTTTATCCAGTGCTTTGATAAAAAATGAAACAATGAAAAACTCTGCTTTTTTATCATCATTGGTCAACAGAGTATAATGTTCCTTTAATGTTGCATTTTGCCGTAAAAATTCCTCTTCGGTGAGGCCGCCGGCAATCATGGAATAAATCATTCCGTCAAGAATCTGAACCTGAATGGTACTTCCGGCACCCTTATGAATAAAACCGGTTTTGTCTTTCTGAATAAAAGGCATAAAATAAGCCGGAGGAATAATACTGACACCTGTACTGTCGAAATAAAATCTTTCATTCACCTTATGGTAAGTGGTATCAATCAACATTTCAGGTGAATTGTCCTGCTGTGCCATTGAAGGAACAACAAATACACCTGAAAAAAAGAGCATCAAAAAAAACTTCAATGTAAAAATTTTAAGCATTTTCCCCCTTTGAAATTAAAATACTTTGACGCAAATATATGGAATTTGTAAAACAATGAACAGAAAATACACGATGAATTGAACTTTATTATATTTTTGCCGCAATTGAATTGCCATGAAAAAAGTTGCCATTTCCATTATTGTATTTTTTGTTGCATTGCAGGGTTTCTGTCAAAACGACTCAATAAAGCCGGATCCCGGACAATTTTTTGCCGACATCCATACCTTTTACATTTATGATGTCAATGGACAAACGAACCCCCGTAGTGCATTTGGAATCAATACGGCCATTATGGGCTACAAAAAATCCTTATCAAAAAAAATACAGGCCACCATTTTGTATGATGTAACGAGAACAACAAATTTTATTTTTCCCGACACCATTGGCATTTCATCATACTTTGAAGGAAGCAAATACACAGCATTTCTAAAAATGGCTGAAATCGGATGGCAACCCAAACCCTGGATTGAACTATATTTTGGACAATTACTGAACGAACAGTATCTTACCATACAGGATAAACACTGGGGATTGAGATATGTAAACACCACTGCACAGGAATATTTCCGATTTGGGAATCCCGCCGATTTTGGTGCAAGAATAAAATTGCGCCCATCCGAAAAACTGATCATGAGCGTTTCAATAATGAACGGAGAAGGTCCATTCCGTTATCAGGACAACGAATCATTGTTTCAATACTGCATCAATGCTGAATACAGGCCACAAGAACATTTAATTTTTAAAATATACGGCGATTATCAGCCACATGCATCCGGTTTGAACAAAGACCGCTGCGCAATAAGCGTTTTTGCCGGATATAAAAAAGGGAAATGGATGGCCGGCGCCGAATACAATCGTGTTGAAAACAATATTTTTCTGAACAATAGCGACTTGAGTGGAATGAGCATATACAGCTCATTCAAAACAGGCAAAAAGACAAGCGTTTTTGCCCGTGCCGATCATATGTTCCAATACGGCGATGTTGAAAACGAGGCCTATTTCATGTTTGGAGCTGAATACCGACCAGCTCCTGCATTCGGACTTACCCTCTCAGTAAAACGAAACACCTGGCTCAATACTTTAACACCGGGCATACAGGCAGGCATCCGGTTTTAAAAAACCAGAAAATTTATCGGCAAAAAAGCACAAATTAACTGTGAATTATGCCCATTAACGGCCATCATGCAACATTTTTCAAGTAAAACAATCTTATAATTTAAAATTATTAAGGTGATAAAACAACTTTTATTTTCAATGGCAGCAATTCTATTTGTTTTTGCTGCCTCAGCACAAACTGTCCGCATTCCTATTCAGGGCGAAACAACAAAAATGAAAATTGAGTCAAACAACGGACTTTCATTTACAGCCGTTCTGAACATCAGTGAATTTACATTAACCAAAGTTGAAACACCAGCGGGCTATTTCACCGTTGTTGATTTGCCACAGTTCACCAAAAGATTTGACGACGGACGTCCGGCTATTCCATTGTTCAGCAAACTAATCGAAACTCCAACAAGAGGGCCGGCCAGCATTAGCAATATAAGCTATGATATTGCCGAATTTGACCTTGATGATCTTGGCTTCAGCGACAAGGTGATTCCGGCACAGCCCTCATGGTCAAAAAACACAGACCCTTCTGAAATAATTTTTCATTACGATCAGGCCTTTTATGGCATCAACAGTTTTTCAAACAACCAACTGATCCGTATTGTTGAAGGCGGCGAAATGCGTGGTGTAAACATGGGAACCGTTGTCATTGATCCCATTTCCTACAATCCGGTCAGCAATAAAATAGAAATCAAATACAATATCCGCTTCACTGTCAATTTTGACCCAATCGGATATGCACAATACAACCAACGCAAAGCCAATTTCTTCAGTCCCGCACACGATGGATTTTATAAAGAATTGGCCAACTATATTGAGCCGGCAACAAAAGATATCATCACCACCTATCCAATAAAATTTGTCATTGTTGCCGACCGAATGTTTGAAACAGCATTGCAACCCTTTATTCAATGGAAAACCGAAAAAGGTTTTACAGTCATTGAAGCATACACCGATCAATCGGCCGTTGGAACCACTACCACATCCATCAAGTCGTATCTTCAGGGATTGTATGATGCCGGTACACCAACCGATCCGTCACCCACCTATGTTTTATTCGTTGGTGATGTAGCACAGATTCCGGCTTTCAACGGGGCTTCCATGAACTCGCATGTTACCGACTTGTATTATGCCTGTTATGGCGGATCAACAGATAATATTCCGGATATTTACTACGGACGCTTTTCAGCGCAGACTGTGGCTCAATTGACACCACAAATCAACAAAACCCTGATGTATGAAAAGTTCACCATGCCTTCTGCCAATTACATGGATACTGTGTTGATGATTGCAGGAGTTGATGGAACATATGCACCAACATACGGGAACGGGCAAATCAGTTACGGAACGAACAATTATTTCAACGCTGCTCACGGCATTTACTCACACACCTATTTGTATCCAGCCAGCGATGGAACATCGGTTCCATCTGAAATCATCAACATCATCGGAGATGGTGTCGGATACGCAAACTATACCGCTCATTGCAGCACTACCGGATGGGGAGACCCCTCATTTACAACAACCGGTATTGCCAGTCTGAACAATGCCAATAAATACGGACTAATCGTTGGAAACTGCTGTCAAAGCGTCAAATTCGAAGACAGCAATTGTTTTGGCGAAGCCATTCTGCGCGCTGAAAACGAAGGAGCCGTCGGATATATTGGCGCATCGGACTACAGCTACTGGGATGGAGATTATTGGTGGGGCATCGGAAATACATCGAGCATTACATCCAATCCAACCTATGCTGGGTCGGGACTCGGCGCCTATGATAAAGCATTTCATGATAATGGTGAAGCCACTTCGGAATGGTTTATCTCAAACGGACAAATGGTAGTAGGCGGTAATATTGCTGTTCAGGCATCGACCTACAGCACAACCTTTAAAAAGTATTACTGGGAAGAATATCACCTCATGGGTGATCCATCAGTCATGAATTATTTTTCAAAGCCTGATCCCCTCACCATTTCCTACGACAATCCGGCACAGGTTGGCAACACTTCGCTTGTTGTAAATACTGAAGCATACACCTATGTCGCCATTTCCCTCAACGGCGTTCTTCTCGATGCACAATATACCGGAACCAACACCTCGGTTACACTGACTTTCCCTGCATTCACTTCGGTTGATACCGCGCTGGTGGTTGCCACTAAACAAAACAAAATACCACACATCGGAGATCTCCCGATTGAAGATGTTTCGGTTACGCTCGATGCGCAGGTTCTTTCCATTCTGAAACCAACAGGATCCTATGCCTGTACCAATATTTCAGAAACTCCCCGGATTGTCATCAAAAATCGCGGCATCAACAATCTGACATCAACTACCATTAAATACAAATTAAACAACGGGACACTTCAAACCGCCAGCTGGACCGGAAATCTGGCCACCAACGAGAGTGACACCTTTGACCTGACAACCATTACCATTCCTGCCGGAACAAACACATTCCTTGCATATACCATCAATCCTAACGGCGGAACGGATATGAATATCGCCAATGATTCAGCTTCAATCACCTTCGTAGCAGAAGACCTTCCCATTGTTGCCGCTTTTACAGCATCTCCCACCGCATTCTGTTCAGCTCCTGCAAACATTACACTCGATAACACCAGCACCAATGCTTCATCGTATTTCTGGGACTTTGGCGATGGAACAACCTCAACGCTGGCTGAACCCACACACACCTATACCTCAGTAGGATTATATACTGTTTCACTCACTGCCAACGGTGGCGTATGTGGCTCAGACAGCTACGACATAACGGTCATGGTGGGCTCACAACCACCTGTCATCAATGATACCACAGCCTGTGGCGCTCAGTCATTTGTGTTAAATGCAGGCGGCAGCAATATTAACTGGTACAGCGATGCAACCGGTACAACCCAGATCGGAAGCGGAAACACATACACTACTCCGGTAATTACAAACACGCAAACATTTTATCTGAATTCAGCATCTTCATCACAATATACAGGAGGCAAACCCGATAATTCGGGTACAGGTGGATATTTTACCAACACAAATCTACACGGAATAGTTTTCAATTGCACATCACCCGTTACCCTCAAAACAGTGGTTTTATATTCCGACGATGCAAATTCCAAAACCATCACTCTGACTGATGCCAGCGATAACGTCATTGATCAGGCCACTGTTTCAGTCATCAGCGGCGAAAATACCGTTACACTGAATATTGATATTCCTGTCGGAAACGGATTAAAACTCATGGGACCGGCATCACCAAACCTTTACAGAAACGGATCAACAACAGGACCCAATCTTTATCCCTATTCAGTCGGCCCATACATTGAATTGATCGGAAGCACCGCCTCAGGTTATGAAACCCAATACTATTATTACTTCTACAACTGGGTTGTTGAAGAAAATTGCACAAGCGCGATGGAATCAGTTACATGTACCATTCTTCCCGTTCCTGTAGCCGATTTCAGTGCTACAACAACAAACACATGCGAAAATACTACGATTACGCTGACAGATGCCACAAGCGGTTCTCCCAATGCATGGATATGGTCAATCACCCCGACAACATACAGTTTTGTAGGTGGAACCAGCGCTGCCAGCCAGAATCCACAGATTCAATTTACAGCACCCGGCACATACAATGTTCAACTCACAGCAACCAACAACTGTGGGTCAGATATCGAAAGCAAAAATAATCTGATTACAGTAGCCACTCCACCGGCCCAGCCCAGTGCCATTGCCGGAAATGCCACACCATGTGCAAATACTACCGGACTCACCTACAATGTTACCAACGTTGGCGGCGTAAGCTACAACTGGACAGTACCTACAGGATGGAGCATAACATCAGGAAACGGCACAAATACCATTACGGTTGACGCCGGTGTAAATGCAGGCACAATTACCGTCACACCAAACAATGGCTGCGAAGGCACACCGCAAGCCCTGGCTGTAGCAATCAACACAGCTCCCGATCAACCATCGGCCATTAACGGTCAGATTGGTCCCTGCCAGGCGGGATCTGAAACCTATTTCGTTACAAATGTACCGGGAGTTACTTACACATGGAGCGTTCCAGCAGACTGGATTATTAATTCAGGACAAAACACCAGTTCCATTACAACAACGATTGGAACACAAAGCGGCAACATTACAGTAACACCATCAAATGCATGCGGCAACGGAACGGCTCAGATTCTGAATGTTACATCATCCCTCATGCCAAACCAGCCCTCAGCCATTTCCGGCGACAACACACCCTGTCAGACTTCGCAAACATACACCGTTTCAGCCGAAAGCGGAATTACCTACACTTGGTCTTTCCCAACAGGATGGAACATTTTATCGGGGCAAGGCAGCAACAGCATAACTGTTATTCCATCCAATACTGCTGGTGTTATTTCAGTTATTCCTTCAAACGGCTGCGGCGCTGGAACTGCTCAAACCATGAATGCCACTCCCGAAGAGATGGCTGAACAACCATCGGCGATTGCAGGAACAACAACGCCTTGCAGCTTTACAACACAAACCTATTCTGTAACCAATGTGACAGGAATTACCTATACCTGGACATTGCCCTCTGGATGGGCTGTTAACACAGGTCAGGGAACAAACAGCATAACTGTTACAACAGGAAACACCAATGGGACTATTACAGTAACACCTTCCAATGCATGCGGAAGTGGAACACCACAAACACTTGATGTTTCATCAGCCGCCTATCCACTTGTTGATCTGGGCGCTGATACGTCGATTTGCGAAGATCAGATTTTGATTCTCGATGCCGGTAATTCAGGATCAAATTATCTTTGGTCAAATGGCGCCACATCACAAACTATTACCATTGACGCCTCTTTATTAACACCCGGAAACGGTTACAATTATCAGGTAACGGTTACCAACAGCAGCGGATGTGCCAGTACTGATGCAATTTCGGTAAATATCCTCATTTGCTCGGGCATTGATGACAATTTTGAAACCGTTGCAGCAATATTTCCAAATCCGGCACAAGACAACATTACTGTTACCTGTGCAAACTCAATTCAGCGCATTGAAATTCTTGACACAAAAGGTGCTGTCGTTTACAATCAAAACTTCAGTGGAAATGTTTTGAATATAAATGTAGCTGCACTTTCCGAAGGATTATACTACATCAGGGTTACAACAGCTTCCGGCTCAGATGTATTACCTCTGACAATTGATAAATAAAACACTGGGAAATTATTTATGAAGCCCTGATTTTTTCAGGGCTTTTTTTATGAACCAAAACAAACAACATATCATTTTTGAAACTCCGCAATAACATCAGAAAAACAAATCAAAATTCTGATATTATAGTTCTTTGCACGAAACCTGACAGATATAGCCATCCGGTTAACACTGATTTACCGGATATCAACAAACGCGTCTGCAGTCATGCTGTTAACACCAATATGATTGATAAATCAGATCAATCAATTTTTGGAAGATTCCGACGGTCTCATTGAATTAACCATTCCGTACCTGACGGCACGGGCTGGCGTTCTTTTTCGTGCTACCAATATTTTGTCCCTACGGGACAATTGCAGCTTAGTCTTCTGTTCCTTGGGCTCCGCATTGCGAGAAAAATTCGCGCCGCTCTTGCAGAGCTGAAATAACGCCAAAACGATTGATTCATCGGCGCAATTATTTTCGGAAGACTCCGGAGGAGTCACATATTTGTAGTTTATGAATATACAAACCACGACTCCAGAGGAGTCGCATATAAAGAGCTGTGTTCTCTGATAATGCCTGTATATATGCGCTTATGCAGAGGTAGTGATTGTTAAGCCATTTCGAAAACATCATGCTGACTATGCTTTACCGGCATAAAGAAAGATGGTCATAAAGTCATTATTATCATACAAACTTTTCAATAATAAAAGAATTCAACTTATTTATCTCATTAATAAGAAAATATAACGGCATTTTATGATATAATCGCGATTTTTTCATCTAACTGTAGATAAATTAAATTTTTCTTTATATTTGTAACAAAATTTCCACCATGAAAAAACTTTTCCAACTCGCATTAATCATGCTATTCCCTTTCTGGGTAAATTCACAGGATTGTCCCGAATACTTTCCGCTTAAAACCGGCAACAGCTGGGAGCTGACCAACTACAACAAAAAAGACAAAATCATAGGTTCAAATTCCTATGCAGTTAAATCGGTAACAGAATCTGCAACCGGATACGAAGCCATTGTAACAACATCGGCGATCAATGAAAAAGGAGAAGTTGAGGGATCTGGCGATCTGATTATGAAATGTGAATCAGGAGTATTTTATTTAGATATGAAAAACTTTCTTGATCAATCGGCAATGGGAAACAATCCAGACATGACAGTAACAATGACCGCCAATGATCTTCAATATCCCTCAACAATGACCGAAGGCAGCAATCTGCCCGATGCCAGCATTACCTATCAGATGAGTTCCGGCGGCATGGTTGTTATGACAATGACGGTCAATATTACAGAAAGAAAAGTGATTGGCAAAGAAAGCATTACCACACCTGCCGGCACATTTGAAGTATGGAAACTGACCGCCAGATATCAGTCAAAAACGGGCTTTATTACTACAAAACTCTCTACGATTGAATATATATCAATCGGTGGTGGCATAATCAAGTCAGAATCCTTCAACGACAAAGGAGATCTGATGGGATATTCAATCCTCACAAAGCTCAGCAAACTGTAAGAAATACCGGATTTTAATATCCGCTTCAAAGCTGGCGGGGATACAATTTTTTGCATCTGAAAAGCTTTTAAATTTAAGCAGGGCGTAACTTCAAAATGACGCCCTGTTTTTTATAATTATCAGACTACGCCCTGCTGTTGAAAAACAGCTGCAGAAGCAACTTGCAATAAATGGATGGAGAGGGCATTTTGCAAAGCAAGACCACATTTCATTGATGTACTCACACCCGCTCATGAAGCGGTTTTCCGCAATACTTGCAATACACGGCATCTTTGTCATGTCCTTGACGTGTACAATAAGGACATGTTTGAGCCGTAGCAGCTTTTTCGCTTCGGATAATTTCACCGGTCATGATGCCTGTAGGAACAGCCAGGATCGCATAACCACAAATCATCAAAATACTTGCAAGAAACTGACCAGTGCTTGTAACCGGAGAAATATCGCCATACCCAACTGTAGTAACTGTTACAATACACCAATAAATACTACGTGGAATGCTATCAAAACTTGCATTGACAGGCCCTTCTATCAAATACATCACTGTGCCGAAAACACAAACAATCAACAGCACAGACATCAAAAAAATCATTATTTTGCTACTGCTGGCCCTGAAAGCGGTAAGCAAAACCCGGCCTTCGGTTAATTGTTTTGTCAACTTAAAAATCCTGAAAATACGCAAAACCCGCACCAAACGAATGATCATAAGTGAATGGGCCCCGGTAAAAATCAAACCCAGATAGGTTGGTAAAATAGATAACAAATCAATTATTCCGAAAAAACTTTTTGCATATTTCATCGAATTGGCTGTACTATATA
>DAOPKE010000052.1:0-19870 GCA_035390965.1 Bacteroidales bacterium
CACTGCCCGGTATTCTGCGCAGCTATAGTGTAAAACCCGGCGATCGTGTGAAAAATGGTGATACCGTGCTCGTTCTCGAAGCCATGAAAATGGAAAACAACATATTTGCTGAACGCGATGGCGTTGTAATCGAACTCATGGGCCAGATCGGCGCTGCAGTTCTCGAAGGCGACAAATTAATAGCATTGGGAGACTAAGATCATGGAATTCTCAGAACATTTCATTTTCTGGGCAGCATTTATAGTGCTGTACCTGGTGGTTTTTTTCATTGATATGTATGTTACTTCGCACCGGAAAAAACCAATGACCGTAGGAATTGCCCTGCGTTGGACAGCGCTTTGGATATCGATTGCACTGGCATATGGACTTGCCATTCTGTTTTTCTTTCCACAAAATGCAGACTCTGAAATCAGCACAAAAAGCATAATGTTTCAGAAATTCCTGGCAGGATACCTAACCGAATATTCGCTTTCCATCGACAATTTATTTGTGTTCATCATGATTTTTTCACTGATGGGCGTACATGAAAAGAATCAGCCAAAGCTCCTGAAACTTGGTATCCTTTTATCAATTGTACTGCGTATTCTCTTCATTTTAGTGGGCATGGGTCTGGTAGAAAGATTTCATTGGATTATTTATGTATTTGGTGTTATTCTGCTTTACACTGCCTACAAAATGGCCTTTACCTCGGAAGATGACCAGATTGATCCAAAAGGAAATTTCCTGTACAAATCTGCTTCGAGAATGTTTCCAATTGATCCGGATCCCGACAAGGGAAGTTTCTTTTCGCGCATTGGTGGCAAACTTCATATTACAATGATGTTGCTGGTATTTCTTGTTATCGGATCAACCGACGTACTTTTTGCAGTTGACTCTATTCCGGCCATCATCGGCGTTATTAAAGAAGGTGCTGATGGTGTTCTGACCTACGACGAGGAAAATTTTATAGCCATTACCTCCAATGTTTTCGCAGTCATGGGGCTTGTATCCCTTTTCTTTGCTCTGAAAGGCATCATGGGTCTGTTCCGTTATCTCAAACAAGGTGTAAGCTTTATCCTTTTCTTTATTGGCGTTAAAATGATGCTGCCAGCCATTGGTTTTATCAACGAAAAAACCGGCGAAGCCATTGAAAATTTCTTCAAAAACAATTCATGGATATCGCTGACCGTCATTGTTGGAACTCTCGCATTATCAATTCTGCTTTCTATTGCCATCAAGGAAAAAGAAGAATTGTCTGAAACCGAGCATAAACTTGGAAAAATGGAAGCAGATGAGCCCATTCAACTGGCTGAAATTGCAGCGTTGAAAGAAGAAAATGAACGTCTGAAAAAAGAAATTGAAGAATTGAAAAAAACAAAAAACTAAAATACAATGGGTAATCTCGATTTCGCATCACTATTTCCGGCGTTATCGGCATTCACCTGGCAGAATCTGGTCATGATTGCTGTAGGTGCCACGCTGATTTATCTTGCCATCAAAAAAGAATATGAACCGACCTTGTTGCTTCCAATGGGATTTGGAGCTATTCTGGTCAATATACCTTTCGGTTCTGCACTTGCACAGCTCGATCCCAGTGGCAAATGGGCCGAAGGTGCATTGTCGGTTTTCTTCGAAGCTGGCATTGCCACCGAAGTTTTTCCGCTGCTTATTTTTGTCGCTATCGGCGCCATGATTGACTTTTCTCCTTTATTTCGCAATCCATTCCTGCTTCTGTTTGGTGCTGCTGCCCAATTTGGAATTTTTGCAACCATTGCGCTGGCCACCGTTTGCGGTTTCGACCTCTATCAGGCCGCTTCAATCGGCATCATCGGTGCTGCCGACGGCCCCACTTCCATCTTTGTGGCCAATAAATTTGCACCCGATCTTTTAGGACCCATTTCTGTGGCAGCATACTCCTACATGGCTCTGGTTCCCATTATTCAGCCACCCGTCATTCGTGCCATTACCTCAAAAAAAGAACGCAGAATAAAAATGGCCGGCGCCAATAACAGCAAACCTGTTTCACGCACCACCATGATTCTTTTCCCCATCGTAGTGACTGTTGTTGCTGGTATCATTGCTCCTGCATCTCTTGCACTGGTAGGCTTTCTGATGTTTGGAAACCTTATCCGCGAGTGCGGCGTTCTGAACAAACTTTCACTCGGTGCACAGAATGAACTGGCCAACCTGGTTACCATACTTCTTGGTATCACCATCGCTTCAACCATGACTGCCGAACGCTTTGTCCGCCTCGATACACTCATGATTATCGGTCTCGGACTTTTCGCTTTTGTATTTGATACTTTCGGCGGCGTTATGTTTGCCAAACTGATGAACGTTTTCATGCCGAAACACATGAAAGTAAATCCAATGGTTGGTGCCTGCGGTATCTCCGCTTTCCCGATGTCGGCACGCGTTATCCACAACATGGGACAGAAAGAAGATAAAACCAACTTCCTGCTCATGCCAGCCATCTCCACCAATGTTGGTGGTCAGATTGGCTCTGTGGTTGCCGGTGGTTTAATTCTGGCTCTTATTCCCTTGTTTGCATAAAAAATGGAGGACAATATTATGACATCACAACATAATCAAACAGCACCTGTATCACAGAATGTAAATCATACATGCTGTAATCATGACTCCATCCAACCGGTTGACAGTGCCCATCAGCATGCCAATCAAACAACATCAACAACCGTTGAAACTCCTGCTCCGGCAAAGGTAAAAGGAAGCACCGATGTTGATCACAACCTGTCAGCTTCGTTTCAAGTGATGGGCATCGGGATGCTGGGGATATTCATCTTTATGGCCATATTCTTCGGAATGATCAAACTAATGGAAAAAGTTTTCCCGCATAAAGGGTAAGCTTTTTCGAAAATATCAAAAAAACGCTCCGGAAACGGGGCGTTTTTTTTTATTTTACAATCCCTCGAAAGGTTCTAAAACCCTTCGAGAGATTAATATCTTTAGTAGCGGAACTGCGACAAAAAGCGCACATCGTTTTCAGAAAACATCCGCAGGTCCTTCACACCGTATATCAGGTTGGTGATTCGTTCGATGCCGATACCGAAAGCATATCCGGTGTAAACCTCAGGATCGATACCGCAGTTTTTAAGCACATTGGGATCGACCATACCACAGCCGAGAATCTCGACCCAGCCAGTGTATTTACAAAACGCGCATCCCGAGCCGCCGCAGAGGTTGCAGGAAATATCCATTTCGGCCGATGGCTCGGTGAAAGGAAAATAAGAAGGCCTCAGCCGAATATCGGTTGATGCATCAAACATCTCACGTGAAAAATGCAGCAAAGCATGCTTCAGATCAGCAAAAGTGACATTTTTATCCACATACAGACCTTCGATCTGATGGAAGAAGCAATGTGCCCGGGCCGAAATGGCTTCGTTGCGATAAACGCGTCCGGGGAAAATGCTGCGGATGGGTGGTTTGGTGTTTTCCATCACCCGCACCTGAACCGAGCTTGTGTGCGTACGCAGCGCAATGTCAGGGTTGGTGTCGATGAAGAAAGTATCCTGCATGTCGCGGGCCGGATGCTCCGGCGGAAAATTCAGTGCGCTGAAATTATGCCAGTCATCTTCGATTTCAGGACCTTCTTCAACCGAAAAGCCCATTTTCTCAAAAACAGTAATCATGCGCCGTCTTACAATTGCCAAAGGATGGCGTGAGCCATGAAATTCGAAATTGGCAGGGCGTGTAGCATCATCAATAGAATGTACAACAACAGAAGCAGAAAACTGCTGCTGAAAAGCTTCGAGCCGCTCAGCAACAGTGAGTTTCAGCTCATTGATCAATTGGCCAATTTCCTTTTTATTCTCATTCGGAACATCCTTGAAACGGGCAAAAAAATCATTCAGAATACCTTTTTTTCCCAAATATTTTACACGGAATGCCTCAACTTCGTTTGAATCATTCACAACACTGGCCAGTACCTCGTCGCGGCACTTCAGAATTTCTTCCTTCATCGATATCTCCCTGAAATTATTCTGCAGAAATTATTGTTACAGTCATACTGATATTCTCAAGCGGGCGGTCATTTCCGTCGCGGGCTACTTTGGAAATGGCTTCAACAACATCCATACCTTCATACACCTCGCCAAATACAGTGTACTCTTTATCCAGCGGAGCATAGCCACCAATGGTTTTATAGGTTTCGCGCTGCTCGGCAGTATAAGTAAACCCCCTTCTTTTTTCGATCTGATCGAGTTCCTTATCCCCAAAGAGTCTTCCGGTAACAATATAGAACTGGCTACCTGAGCTGGCTTTCTGTGGATTAGTGGCATCGCCTTCGCGGGCTGCTGCCAAGGCACCGCGTTTGTGATAATTGGCCGCATTGTATTCCATCGGAATTTCATAACCAGGACCACCCATACCCAATGCCTGTTTCGGCTCTGCATCGCGGCTATCAGGATCTCCGCCCTGAATCATAAATCCGGTAATAACTCTGTGGAAAAGTATTCCATCGAAATATCCATCCTTCACCAACTTGATGAAATTGTCGCGGTGCTGTGGGGTATTATCATACAAAACAATTTTGATATCGCCCAGCGATGTTGAAATCTGGATCTTGGTGCCCTGCGGCACATCCTGAGCGATAGTCATTATTGACACAGTGCTCAGTAAAACAAAAAGAGTCAGGATTTTTTTCATGTTTTTCAAAATTGATTTTCCAAAATTACAAATTTTCAGCCATATGACGATTGGAATAGGTGTTTGATTCAGGGGCAACTCATTAAAACATACAAATAAACACATGAACCGTAGTTACACAGAGTTTCTCAGAGGTTTCACAGAGTAACGAAAAACAAAAGCCGATTGAAAATTACACAACGCAGTTGTGTTAATCAATTACAGCATATCGAATTCTGAAAGCTCGCTTTCAAATTCACTTTGCTGTAATTGATACCGGCTTTTGACAGATTAAATCCACTCTGTGCGACTCTGTGTGTACTCAATGAAACTCTGTGTTACAAAGATTGATGTTGCATGCTTGAAGTTGGCATTGGGTGCATCAATCAGAAGAATTTAAAGGCATTTAAATGCGTTGGCCCCGATGTTTGATTTGACTTTAAACAATTTGGGGATTCTAAAGAGAAATTTCAGGATTGACAACTGGTTGAAAAAAAATTTGTAAGTTTGAAACCTGAAACATAAAATTTCAGTTTAAAAACAAAAAACATGAAAAGGTTTACATTTATTCTCCTGACACTTGGCGGACTGATGGCAATCATGTTCACAAGTTGCGAAAAGCCTGAAGAAACCAAGGCCTGCATTACTGTGAAATACACAACCGACACCACCAAGGTTGTTCCATTCGCACATGTGCGGCTGGAAAAATATGATGTCAATGTAGAAAAACAATGCGACGAAGACGGATACTGTGAACATGTTTTCAAAATGGAAGCTATTCTCGATGTCCATGCATGGCTCGATACCAGCCAAACCGGTAATGGAACTGAAATGTACGGAGAAACAACCATCCGTCTGGATCCGGGTAAAACGGTCTATAAAACAGTCTTTATCAACTAAACGATATTGTTCAATTTCAAAAGGCAACTTCCATTTCGGGGGTTGCTTTTTTATTTGCTGAAATTGGAACACAACATCTCTGATGAAACGCCCGACCCTCAAGAGTTCGAAATGCAATGGAGAACCTGGAAGAGTCGGATGCTGAGGCCTCTTACCAACTATTCCATGTTTTACGTTTCTCTTCGAACTATGGAATGTTGGACTGTCAAAGATTTTCGCAGATTTTCTACGTCAGATCGCTGAGCCGATCCATTTCTTCCTGAAAACAGCGTCGGCAGAGCGGTTGATACGAATCTTTTTCACCAAGCAAAACCTGTTTGTCATTATGCACAATCCGGTGCGAATACTGCGCCAGCGCGCCGCATTTCATGCAGATGGCATGCACCTTTGTCACATATTCTGCAATAGACATCAGTGCAGGCATCGGACCAAAGGGCTTGCCCAGATAATCCATATCGAGCCCGGCCACAATGACACGAATTCCGCGTTTGGCGAGATAATTACAAACATCAACAATACCTTCGTCGAAAAACTGCGCTTCGTCGATGCCGACAACATCAACATCCTGAGCCAGAATCATAATGTTCCGGGAATTATCGACAGGCGTGCTGGGGATTGAATTTGCATCGTGTGAAACAACCGCCGTTTCATCGTAGCGCACATCGATGGACGGTTTAAAAATCTCAACTTTCAGCTTAGCGATCTGTGCACGCTTAAGCCGGCGGATCAATTCTTCGGTCTTACCCGAAAACATGGAACCACAGACCACTTCAATCCATCCGGAATGCGATTCATACTTATTTTTTTCGAGAAACATACGCGGTTTTTCTAATCTTCGTTATCTTTGACATCGGATATTTCAACAAAAATATAAAATTCAAAACACTTTTCGGCATGGCAAACGAAATTATTAAAAACGGAATTATCGGAGCACTCGAATCGCTGGTGGAAATGACAGCCAATGTAACTGAAACTGATGGACCGATTCATCAGCTCGACATCGATTTGCTGCAGGATCAGATCCGCAAGCTCTACCGCGAAGTGCAGCTGCTCGACGAAGCCAACCGCCAATTGCTGAATGCAGGAATGCAGATGAAACCTGAGCTTCGCCCCATTCAGCAGAAAAAACCAGCCGAAATGAAACCGGAAGTTGCTGTTGAAAAAACTGTTGAACCGGTGGACGACATTCCGGTACCTGTTATTGAACATTTTGATGAAAATCCGGAGGAAAAACCTGTTGAAGTAATTTCTCAAACCCATCCGATTACTGAAAATCAGACAACAAATGTTGCAGAAATGCAAACAGAAGAAGTCGGCGAAATTGTACAGAATCCGGTTCCTGAAAATAAAAACGGAGACCTTTTTACACAAACGCTGACCATTGCCGAGAAATTGAAAAAACAGGACAACAGCATCAACCAGCAGATGATGGGGAACAACACTGTTCGCAACGAAAAGTTGACCGGAAGCCCGATACAGAATCTCAAAACCGCCATTGGCATCAACGATAAATTCATTTTTGTGAATGAACTTTTCAGGGGTGAAATGAAAGAATACGAAGCGGTGCTGGGACAGATCAATGATGCAGTTAGCGAAGAAGCAGCCATGACGGTGCTGCACGGGAACCTGCAAAAAAAAGGGACATTCGAGAAGACCGAAATCCGCACAAAACTTGAACGATTTATTCAAAGACGTTTTCTGCAATAATCAAATTCTGCTATGAAAAAAACAATCACACTGTTACTGCTTTCACTCTTTGTAGCCAATGCATACGCTCAGGATTCAGCATATGCCCGCAGCATCATGATAAAACTGGGCTCTGACGCCTTTTCAGGACGAGGTTATATAAACGGCGGCATTGATTCCGCAGCCAATCATATCGAAACAGAATTCATCCGGCTGGGGCTCAAACCCGTTGAAGAATCTTATGTTCAGCCATTTCACATAGCAGTCAATAATTTCACATCGGTGGAATTATCCATTGATGGTAAAAAGCTTAAACCAGGATATGATTTTATTCTGAATGCACACAGCAGCTCCGTTTCAGGTGAATTTAAAACCATTTACATCGATGAAAGCATTCGCACATCAAAGAAAAAACTCAATAAAATTATTCCTAAAATAAAAGGGAAAATTCTTTTTCTGAAGCGCTATGAGACAAAAGATAAAGAAGCTCTGAAATGGTACGATGCAGTTGCACACCAGAATCCATTCAAGGCAGCCGGCATCATTGTCCTTGATTCTGGCAATTTTACTTACAGTGTGGCCATGTTTGATAAACTTTTTAATCACTTCACCGCACAACTGGCTCCTGGAGCGTTTCCACAGAAACCAGCCAAAACGGTCAGCTGCAATATTAAAAACGATTATATCCAAAAATTTCCGGTAAGGAATGTTGCGGCATATCTGCAGGGGCAACAATATGCCGATAGTTTTATTGTCATCACAGCTCATTACGATCATATCGGCATGCTTGGCAATGCAGTATTTCCGGGTGGCAACGACAATGCATCGGGGATAGCGATGATGCTTGATCTGGCGCGACATCTGAAAGAGCAGAATTTCCGTCCGCGCTATTCAATAATTTTCATTGCACTGGCATCGGAAGAAGCAGGATTATATGGCAGCACCTGGTTTGCAGAACATCCAATGATGGATCTGAAACGCATCCGTTTTCTATTGAATCTTGATATGGTGGGCACCGGATCGACCGGAATTACTGTAGTAAATGCTACCAAATACAAAAAAGAATTTCAGAAGCTCGTTGATATCAACAATGAAAACAAATTCATTCATGGTGTGAAAGAGCGAGGCGAGGCCTGCAACAGCGATCATTGCCCGTTTTATCAGCGCGGTGTACCTTCGGTCTTCATTTACACAACTGGTAATGAATACAAAGAATATCACAATGTGAACGACAAACCCGAAGATGTTCCAATGACGGCCTACAACGGGCTTTTCAAATTACTCGAATCGTTTATGTACGCATTATAAAAACAGAAAACATGAAAACGATATCATTCCTGCTGATGCTCATAGCTGCAAGCTCAGTTGCACAAACAAACAAATGCGACTCTCTCTTCGATGCCGAAGCAGGAGTTGATGCCATGAGCTCGTACGTTTGGCGCGGCATCCGCTATGTAAGCTCGCCTGCCATTCAGCCGTGCATGGAAGTTTCTTTCAAAAATGTTTCTGTTGGCGCATGGTCATCGTGGCATTTTTTCTCTGGCTGGAGCGAAATCGATTTGTATGCGGGTTATGAAAATGACTATGTTATGTTTGGTGTTATGGACTATTATTCTGCATCAAACTATATTCTGGATGATTACTTCAACTATCATTCCGGCGCCAGCGGGCACATGCTTGAAGCCTATGCCGGTTTTCCGGGCAATGATAAAATTCCTTTCAGTTTTCTCGCTGCTACTACTTTTTTTGGTGATTCCGACGATGACGATAATCCATATTACAGCACATTTCTCGAAGTATCATATTTGTTTACCCTGAAAAATTTCGATTCTGAATTACGGCTTGGATTCACACCTGCCGAAGGTATGTACGCCGATAAAACCAGTATCTGCGAAGCCGCTTTCCGCATGGAAAGAGAAATTGAATTTCCGCAGGATTTCGCATTGAAATTTATTTCAGAACTCACGTTGAATCCAGTTACCAAAGGATTATATCTGGTTGGTGGTGTCGGCATAATTTTCTGATATGGCAAAATTAATTCTTGTTCCGGTACCTATCGGCAATAAAGGCGACATAACTCAACGAGCACTCGACTGCCTGCGCGATGCAGATGTAATTTATTGCGAAGACACACGCAATACCCACCGGCTGCTTGACATGTACGGCATTACCGGGAAAAAACTGATTGCCTATCATCAGAACAACGAACACCAGATGACACAGCAGGTGGTGCGGTTTTTAGCAACTATGAACATGGCTGCACTCGTAACCGATGCGGGAACACCCGGCATCAGCGATCCGGGGTTTATGCTGGTGCGCGCCTGCATTGAAAATGAAATTGATGTGGAAGTTTTACCCGGAGCCACTGCCTTTGTACCTGCGCTGGCCGCATCAGGACTGCCCTGCGACCGTTTTTATTTTGAAGGATTTCTTCCTTTAAAAAAAGGACGTCAGAAACAACTGGAATGGCTTTCGAAAATGCCGGTCACCATTGTGCTGTACGAAGCTCCGCACCGGCTGATAAAATTGCTTGGTGAAATGGAAACATATTTCAATCCTGATCGCAAAATCTGCGTCTGCCGCGAATTAAGCAAAATGCACGAAGAATATGTGCGTGGCACTATTGCCGAAGTAAAACAGAATTTTGAACAACGCGAAGCGATTAAAGGAGAAATTGTTTTAGTGGTGAGTGGTGAGTAGTCAATTAGGTCAAGATTAAGGACAAGGTCAGGTAAGACTTTCGTTACACGTTACAGACGTTACAATCGTTACAGATTTTTACTTACAATTCATAACTCATAACTACAAACGCCTTACGTCTGGACTTTCTACGGTAAATTATTATAAGTGACCCAGTCATCGTAATTCCACGATTTCCAGTTCATTTTTTCATATTTAGCATTGAAGGATCGGATGCGTGATTCCACCTCGTCTTTTGAATTGGTGATTCCAAACCTGCTGTTGTGATAATCAGTGTCGAAACTAAAAACATGTTCCGGCTTTGATTGCTGCAAAGCATGATAAACAGCAGGAAGCGAGTTGTCATTCATGCGCGAAAGATACTCATAATCAAAATCATTTACATTTCGTGTGTTGTATTTTGCAATCAGAATATCCCAGTTTACAGTACCCAAAAGCAGAATTGCTGCAAAGAATGCCCAACCGTTGGTACGGATGAGATACCATGTGCTGCTCTTTTTCATCACTTTATACAAAGTAGTTATCAGTCCGAAAGCTGTGAGCAGGAGCCATACATAGACACCAATGCGCTTATAGGTAAGATCGTATTCTGCCACATAAACAGAATTCCGGAATGCAGTTGCAATCAATAATATCAGATTCTGAGCCAGCCAGATATTGGCCAGCAGCCGCACCGATGAAGATTTTTCATAGAAATTGAGCGCTCCCCGGAAGAAATACATCACAATGGCAATCACGAAAATAACACTCACAATAAGCGTTCCGACGCCTTTGTGAACAAAATCGGCATAAGTCACATCCGTGGGCAGATCGCCGCCACTGGCCATGAATGAAATGTCAATCACATTGAGCAGCAGCAGCAACAGATTGAGCAATCCGAGAAAGATCATCACAATGATGGCTTCAGTTCGCATATCCATGCGGAAGCCAAGAAATGAACCATTCTCCAGATTGAGTTTTTCAGCGGATAACTGAGCCGGCGCATTTACATCATTTTCATGCAAGTTTTTGTGGTGGCGAATAAAGAAAAATCCATACATCAGCAGAAAACCAAGGAAGGTAAAAGCAAGCCATGGGAAAGAAATAAAATCAAGATTGATATTGTCGGTAAATTCTTTAAAAACAGGGCTGGCCTTACGATAGAGACTGATAAATACAATAAGTACCGCCAAACCAATAACGCCGATAACGACTTTGGCACCGGTTTCCAATTTTGGTTTATCAGCAGACGTCTTATCCTGAAAATTATTTTGAATATCAGGTTCCATGGCCTTTTCCGTAGTATGTCTGTAATTACCGGGAGCATAAGCCGGATTATATCTGGGTCTGCCCGATGATGACCGTTCAGACAAATCGATAATCATATAAACAAACGAAGACAGATAAGAATAGACAGAAAAAATGAATGCCGGAAAAAAAGAAGTTTTCGGCAGCAGAGTGTGCACCGCGAGAACCGAAAGCGCTGTAATATTAGCCATAACCGAGATGACCGTTCCGTGCCAGCCGACAAAGAAACCTGACACAAGACTGAGTGCAGCAAAAATAAGCCAGCGGGGATCTTTCAGACGTTTGGGATCATCGAGAGCCAGCATGGCAACAAGTGCCAGCGAGAAAAGGGTGAAATTGATACCAGCCCGTTGTTCATAGAAAAAGAAACTGAAAAGCAGCGTAGAAATAGCCAGAATCAGTGTGTTTCGTTTCATAGGTGGAGAATTTTCATTTAATAACGCAGATTAGACAAAAATATGATACACTGGTAAAAAAAAGACTGCTTTATGAGCAGTCTTTCCGGAAAAAAATCATCCTTTAAAGCTTTGTAATATCAGGGATTGGCATATTGGCATATTCGCCATCCTGCAGCTTTTTCTTGATTTTCTTGAAACTATCGAGTGTATATTCAACATCCTCCATTGAGTGAACTGCCGTTGGGATAATACGGAGCAGCAATTGTCCTTTGGGGATAACCGGATAGGTTACACCAGAGCAGAAAATGCTGTATTTTTCACGAACGTCAACGATGATGTTGGTTGCTTCATTCACACCACCTTTAATATACACAGGAGTAACGGGAGATTTTGTCTGACCAAGATCAAAACCTTCGGCACGGAAACCATCCTGAATAGCATGAACAATTTTCCACAGATTTTCGCGGAGTTCAGGTTGCGTTCTGACCATTTCGAGACGTTTCAGGGCACCCACTACCATAGGCATCGGGAGTGATTTTGCATATATTTGTGAACGCATATTGTAACGCAGAAAATCAATGATTTTTTTCGGACCGGCAATAAAACCACCAATACCAGCCATCGATTTTGCGAAAGTTCCGAAATAGAGATCAACCTGATCGCGAACACCAAAATGTGCATCGGTACCCGAGCCATCGGCTCCCATTGTTCCAAAGCCATGAGCGTCGTCGATCAGGAAGCGGAATTTATATTTTTTCTTGAGTTCAACAATACCTTTGAGGTCGCCCAGGTCTGCAGTCATTCCATACACACCTTCAGTAATCACCAGAATACCGCCACCGGTTTCTGCAACAACTTTTTCGGCATGCTGCAGCTGTTTTTCGAGACTGGCCATGTCGTTATGAGCATACACAAAACGTTTTCCAATGTGCAGTCGCATACCATCCAGGATACAAGCATGTGCTTCAGCATCATAAACAATCACATCCTTGCGGTCAACCAGGTTGTCAATAATGCTGAACATGCCCTGATAGCCGTAATTGAGCAGGAAAGCATCTTCACGGCCAACAAAAGCGGCCAATTCCTGTTCAAGCTGTTCGTGCAGATCGGTTTGACCAGACATCATGCGGGCACCCATCGGATAAGCCATACCATATTTTGCAGCGCCATCAGCATCGGCTTTGCGCACTTCGGGATGGTTGGCCAGGCCCAGATAATTGTTAAGACTCCAAACCAGGACATCCTTGCCACGGAATTTCATATGTGGCCCGATTTCACCGGTCAGTTTGGGAAATGTAAAATACCCGTGTGAAAACTTAAAATAAGCTCCAAGCGCGGTTTTGTCAATGTCGAGTTTTTCAAAAATATCCACGGTATTTGTGTTTAAAAATTTGTGCAAAGGTAATATTTCTGTTTTAAAACAAATAAGGAAGGGATCCAGATAGTATTCATGGCAATTTAATTAGATTATAAGCATGTATTAACATACTATATTGCAATATACAACGACAATAGAGACCTGAGTCATTCATGAATAATGACTGAAATAATACTTATAATTGTATTTTTAAGTACATTTGTAAAAACAAGAGAAAAACATGTCGGCAGAACTGAGCAGAATGAAAAAACTGGCCCGCTTGCTTGAGGCCAAGGCGAATCTGAAGCAGGATATTTACACCAATACACTGGCAGCACTGAATATGCTGAAAACAGAATCGGAGTTTATTGTTAAGGATTTACGAAACAATATGGCCAACCGCAAGCGAGTCATCCCATTGGAATTCGAAAACAAGGGTGAATTTGAATTCGAGCTTAGGTTTGCCGGCGACGTTCTGGTTTTTTTCATGCACAGCAATGTATTTGACATCGGATCGCATCACGAACAAATGAGAACGCATTACCTGAGATCGGACGAAGACCGCCGTTACTGTGGGATTATTCATATTTATAATTTTCTGGCCGACTCATTCAAATATAAGCGAATGAACGATTCGGGCGTATTGATCGGGCGCATTTTTATCAATAAGGACAATCATTTTTTTATAGAAGGCCGACGCGAAATGAATCTTGTTGGCATAAGTTTCGAAAGCGACCGGATAAGCTCTACCAAAATCAGGCAGATACTCATGGCCTCATTGCTTTACACCTTGAATTTTGATCTGGCCTCGCCACCTTTTGAAATGGTTCAGGAAGTCAACGTTATGGATTTTGAAAGTGCTGTGGATCAGATGCAACTCAAAACAAGCAAAAAACTCGGCTTCAAATTCCAGGCCGAAGAGGGAAATATTTTTTAATTTTTTTTCAAAAAATATTTGTGGATTCAAAAAAATATGTAATTTTGCAGTCCCAAAACAACCGGCCCGTTCGTCTAGATGGCCTAGGACGCAAGGTTTTCATCCTTGAAATCAGGGGTTCGAATCCCCTACGGGCTACAAAAAATTAAAAAGATTATGGCAAACCATAAATCGTCATTAAAGAGAATTCGCAGCAACAACACCAAAAGGTTGTTCAATCGTTATTACAGCAAAACCATGCGTAATGCCATCCGTAGTTTCAGAGCACTGACCGAGAAATCAGATGCAGCCCAGAAACTCAGTCCGATTCTTTCTTTGATTGACAAAAACGCCAAGCGCGGCATTATTCACAAAAACAAAGCTGCCAACCTGAAATCAAAGCTGACAAAAAAAGTCAATGCTATGTAATTTTCAGCAATCATACTGAACCCGCCCCTGAGGCGGGTTTTTTATTGCACCAGACTTTTGAACATCGATAGCCCCGGCTCAAAATCAAATAATTTTTGTATGTTTGTATTCAAACTCAAAGCGTCATGAACATTATTGTAAATGAAATGGGAATGTTGGGAACAACCGAAATAATCGTTATTGTTTTGGTGGTGCTGTTACTTTTCGGTGGAAAGAAAATCCCTGAACTCATGCGTGGTCTGGGGCGTGGTGTACGCGAATTCAAAGATGCATCGCGCGGAGTGAATGAAGACGAACCCAAAAAACAAGACTGAGACTTCAACTGCAATGGAAGATGAAGACCTCAGCTTTTGGGATCATCTGCACGAGCTGCGAAAATATCTGATTCGCAGCATTATTGTTTTTATCGTTTTTTTCATTGCCGCATTTTCATTCCGCAACATCCTTTTCGATCAGTTTCTGTTCCGGCTGCTGAACCCTGATTTCATCACATATCAATGGTTCATAGCTTTGGCTGATTTTGCAGGCATCGCTGGTGCAGAAAAAATTGTTCTTGATTTCAATCTGATCAACTTCCGACTGGCCGGCCAGTTCACTGCACATATTTCTATTTCGGCTCTGGCAGCCGCTGTTCTAACACTACCCTTCCTGGTCTTTCAACTCTGGCTTTTCATAAAACCAGCACTTTATGACAAAGAAAGAAAAATCATTGCACGTAACGCCATTGTTATTGTATTGCTTTTCCTGATTGGATGCGCATTTGCTTATTTTATTATCACGCCGTTAAGCATTGTTTTTCTGGGAAACTACCAAGTAAGCGAAAAAGTAAGCAACACCATTTCACTTAGCTCATATCTCAGTGTTTTCAACAGCACAATACTGCTGAGCGGCCTCTTGTTCGAGCTTCCTGTGCTGCTGATTGTTCTGAGCCGGATAGGACTGATCAATGCACAGTTGCTGCGCCGTTACCGAAAACACGCTGTAGTCGGAGGACTGATACTATCGGCCATTATAACACCAACCACCGATCCTTTCACCATGTCGGTTGTGGCAATTCCATTATATTTGCTTTATGAAATAAGTATTCTGGCAGTAGCACAAAAAGAAAAACGCCATGGCCGCAAAAATCAAACTTGATGTATTGCCCTACGCTGATATCAGCGTAATTGCTGTTTGCGCACCCATGCGCGACTACCGCTTTATCTGGCACCTGAACAACCATCTGAATGTACATTTCACTCAGGACCGGCCTTTCAAATGGCATCATAAAAAACTCAAAACAGACTTTGATTATGCCGTATTCCGCTGCCCCGAACACTCCGATGTCTTATTTCTAAACAACAGGAACGAAAATGTGCAGCTCATTCCAAATCTCGCAACCATCGATTATTTCGTAGTTTTTATCGAATCCACCAACGAAAGCGATATCAACCATTGGATAAAAGAAATCCGGAGCATACCCGGAATCACTCTTCTGACAACGCTTTCAGGCAAACAATTGGATGAATTCAGACACATTTTGTCTGAAATGGAATTTCAGGAAATGCAACGCAGCATCGAAGCAAAAAAATCTAAAGTAAAAGCTTTTGATTAAAGGGTGTGCGAAGTTTGGGAAAGCTGTGCGAAGTTTCTAAACTTTGCACAATCCTTATTCAGGGCGCCATTCGCTGATTTTTTTGCCGTCTTTATCAAACGTAACCTTATAAACAGGTTTTCCTTCTTCGTTAAAGTAAACCCACTGCCCTACTCTTTTTGTATCATCGTAGCTTCCGGTAGCAGCCACTTTTCCATTTGCAAAAAACTCAATAATTTTACCATCCGGCCGTCCGTTTCGAAACATCTGTTCGCGGATTTTCGAGCCATATTTGTCATAAAAAGTCCATTTACCGGTCTTTATATTCATTGAATAAAAACCTTCTTCTACGGGTTTTCCAGTCTCGCCGTATTCGGTACAAAAACCATTTTTCATGCCCATTGAATAGGTGGCATCATAAAGTTTGTTGCCATTCTGCAGATAAAAAACATCATGTCCGTTTTTCACTCCGTTTTTATAAGATGTTTCATAACGGAGTTTGCCGTTTTGGTAATTACCTTTCCAATCGCCATCCATGACACCCATATCGAAATATCCTTCATTTTCAATATGACCGTTTTCGAACCAGCTGACCCAGTAACCATCTTCCTTGTCAGCCACAAAATCACCTTCACGCTGTTTGGTGCCTGACTCAAACCATGCAATCCATTTACCGCTTCGCATACCGTTTTCATAATTTCCCTGCCGCCATTTTTCACCCGTTTCATAAAAGAAAGTCCACTCGCCATGTTGCAGATCATTCAGAAAATTTCCGATACTGCCCATTTTCCCGGTTGGATAATAAAATTTCCAGATGCTGTCGTGTTTATCCATTTTCAGCTTACCTTCCATTTCCATTTTTCCATCAGCATACCACCATCGGCAATAACTGTTGAGTGAATCATTAAGAAATGATCCTTCAAAACTTTTATTTCCGTTATCGTGCCACAAATAACTAATCCCTTGACGCAGTCCCGCTTTATAAAAAGTTTCTTCCTTCTTTTTTCCATTAATAAACCAGGCGTTGTAAAGACCATCTTTTACCGCATTTTTATGTGTCCATTCTTCCCATTTTTCGCCGGATTCATACCATGAAAAACAAGGTCCATCCGTAGCTTCCACCACTTTCCATTTGGCTCCGCTGATATAAAAATAATTCCATTTACCTGTTTTTTCGCCAGCGATATACTGACCCTCAACTGCCGGTTTTGCGTTACCATGAAACAGCTTATACTGACCGTCGCGAGCATCGTTTTTATACATAGATTCTTCGAGCACGGTTCCAAAAAAATCATATTTACGATACATGCCATTCATTTTCCCATCGGCAACATACCATTCTTCGAATTTGCGGCCGGTAGTATCAAAAATAGTCACCGGACCATTTTCCATGCTCAGGATTTTCCATTCCTTTCCATCTTCATACCAATACTTCCACTGAGCCGTTCGAATTCCTTCGTTATAAAACTGTTCGCTTTGCTTGTTACCATTTTCCCACCAATATTCCCATGCACCGTGCATTTTTCCGTTTTTCATCATTCCCTTGTATTCAAGCGAATCGGGAAATGCATAATACGCTTTCACCTCGCCATCCAGTCTGGCTTCTTCTTTCCATAAATCGCCATTGGGATAATAAAATTTCCATACCCCAATTTCGGTACCTTTGCTGTATTCACCAACGGCCTTCAGTTCGCCCGATTCATAGAAATACTTCCAGATACCAATTCTTGTGCTGTCAATCAGCATACGTCCCTTAACCTTTACATTTCCATTCGGATATTTTTCAGAATAAGGAATCTGAGCAGAAACAATATTTGAAATAAAAACAAATGCTGCAATCAAAAAAAACCTTTGCATAATGTCGGCATTGATTATTGTAAAATGCAAACTTAGTGAAAAAATTGCGTTGAAGCCCGTAGTTTTTTTTCAGCGGCAAAGCAAATTTTTATATCTTAGTCGCCTAAAAATAAATTTAAATTTCAGGAGGAAAAATGAGCATAACGAAGCTTGAACAAATGATCAGCGCCCTGCAGGGCAAACCCAAAAAACGCCTTGTTGCAGCCAATGCAACTGATTCACATACCATCGAAGCAGTATCAGCCGCAGCTGATCTCGGAATCATCGATCCAATCCTTGTAGGTGACGAGAAAATCATTCGGGAAATTTGTGAAAAAGAAAAAATTGATGCCGGAAAATTTAAAATTGTACATGAAGCGGGCGAAATTCCGGCAGCAAAAAAAGCCGTAGAACTTATTAATGCCGGCGAAGCCGATGTATTGATGAAAGGATCGCTCAGCACAGACAAATACATGCGGGCCATTCTCGACAAAGAAAAAGGTTTGCTCCCTCCAAAAGCCATACTTACTCATGTAACGATTGTGGAAGTGCCCACTTATCCTAAGCTTCTTACAATCAGCGATGTGGCCATCATCCCTGCTCCAGACCTCGGACAAAAAGTGGCCATAACCAATTATGTCATCAAAGTAGCTCAGGCCATTGGTGTCGAAAAGCCCAAAGTGGCTCTTATTGCTGCCACCGAACAAATGTCGGCCGGAATGCCTGCCTGTGTCGATGCCGCCATCATCAGCAAAATGGCCGAACGTGGACAAATTGCCGGAGGAATTGTCGATGGACCGCTGGCACTCGATGTTGCCATTGACAAAGAAAGCGTACAGATTAAAAAACTTGCTAGTCCTGTTGCCGGAGATGCTGATTGCATGGTGTTCCCCAATATTGAATCGGGGAATGTCTTTTTCAAGACTGCAACCAAACTGGCTCATGGAGAACTTGCAGCTGTTGTTATGGGAGCACGCTGCCCGGCCATTCTCACTTCGCGTGGCGACAGTTCCAAAACAAAAACCTACTCAATCGCACTTGCCTGTTTAATTGCTAAATAATTCTTTTTATGAGCGAAATTCTGGTTCTGGCCGTCAATCCCGGCTCCACATCAACAAAAATTGCCGTTTTTGACATTCACAACAAAAAACTTTTTCAGAAAAATCTGAAGCATTCAGCCGAAGAGTTGGCACCCTTTCCAACAATAACCGATCAGTATGAATTCAGAAAAAACAATATTCTGAAAGAACTGAAAGATGCCGGAATTGAAACAGCCGACATTAAGGTTGTTGTTGGGCGCGGAGGTTTGGTAAAGCCAATTCCATCAGGAGTGTACGAAGTGAATGAGGCCATGAAAGCCGATCTGAAAGTTGGTGTTTTAGGACAACATGCCAGCAACCTGGGAGGGCTCATCGCCGACGATATTGCCAAAAGCATCGGAAATGCCAAAGCGTTTATTGCCGATCCCGTTGTAGTTGACGAATTGCATGATCTGGCGCGCATTTCAGGACATCCTGAATTTGAACGCATCAGCATTTTTCATGCATTGAATCAAAAGGCCATTGCAAAAGCACATGCAAAGGCACAGGGAAAAGATTACAAATCATTGAATCTGATTGTTGTGCATCTGGGTGGCGGAATCAGCATCGGCGCTCATCGTCAGGGAATGGTTATCGATGTGAACCAGGCGCTCGACGGCGAAGGCCCTTTCTCGCCCGAACGCAGCGGAACCCTCCCTGTCGGAGCGCTGGCCAAACTTTGCTTCAGCGGAAAATATACGCTCGATGAGGTGAAGAAAATGATCACCGGCAAAGGCGGACTGGTGGCGTATCTCGGAACCAACGACGCTCAGGAAGTTGAAAACATGGTGAAAGACGGCGACCAGAAAGCGACGCTCATATACAAAGCCATGGCGTATCAGATTTCGAAAGAGATCGGTGCCGCAGCTGCTGTGCTCAAAGGCCAGGCCGATGGTATTCTGCTTACCGGTGGAATCGCTTATGACAAGGGCTTTGTGGAATGGATCCGCGAACACGTTTCATTCATCGCTCCGGTGTTTGTGTATCCCGGCGAAGATGAAATGCAGGCGCTGGCCTTCAATGGCATCTGCTTCCTCAAAGGCGAAGCTGATGTGAAAGTGTATGCCTGATACCTGCAATGAAATT
>DAOPKE010000053.1:0-8266 GCA_035390965.1 Bacteroidales bacterium
TCCATCGAATAGTTGGCACGGCCGCTGGAGAGGTTTCGCAAAGTAGTTGCATAACCAAACATTTCGGAAAGTGGCACGAATCCATTGAGTTTTTGCGAACCCTTACGATAACGGCGCATAGCTTCAATACGGCCACGTCGTTTATTGAGGTCACCGGTAACAGCACCAATATAATCATCCGGCGTATTCACTTCAAGTTTCATGATGGGCTCGAGCAGTTTCGGAGTGGCTTTCATAAAACCCTGTTTGAAACACATAGCAGCACATAGCTGGAATGCCATATCGCTTGAATCGACCGGATGAAAACCACCATCAACCAGAACAGCTTTGACATCCACCACCGGGAAACCAGCCAGCGGACCTTTATCCAGCGCTTTACGCAATCCTTTTTCAACCGATGAAATATATTCAGCAGGAATAGCTCCGCCTTTGATTTTATCAATAAATTCAAAACCTTTTCCTTCATTCGGCTCGAAACGAATGACTGTATGCGCAAACTGGCCCTTGCCACCCGACTGCTTCACGTGGCGATAATTACTCTCAACTTCACCAGTCAATGCTTCGCGATACGACACAGCCGGCTCTCCAACCTCAACATCCACTTTAAATTCTTCTTTGATCCGGTCCATGATAATTTCAAGATGCAATTCGCCCATGCCTGAAACGATGGTTTCTTCAGTTTCCTGATCGAAATGCGCGCGGAAAGAAGGGTCTTCGTTACACAGGCGTGCCAATGCTTCGCTGAGTTTATCGCGGTCTTTACGGATAGCCGGATTTATTTTCAGGTCAATAACAGCGGGTGGAACATGAATGCTTTCAAGCATTATTTTATTATTCGGGTCACAGAGTGTATCGCCAGTGCGGGTAAGTTTCAATCCAACAAGAGCCACAATTTCGCCAGGTCCTGCCTCGGAAACTTCAACACGGTCCTTTGCATGAATGCGCAAAATTCGACCGGCACGCTCAGGTTTACTTTTGGTGGAATTGTAAAAAGCCATACCACTTGAAAGCGTTCCCGAAAAAATTCTCAAAAAAGTCTGCTGACCAACATAAGGATCATTAATAAGTTTAAATGCCAGCGCAGAAAACGGTTCTTTCGACGAAGGTCCACGGGTAAGCATCTTTTCGGAATTATCAACATCACTACCAACAACAGCGCCAATATCAACAGGCGATGGAAGAAAATCTATAACCGCATCAAGCAATAATTGAATGCCTTTATTTTTATAGGCAGCACCGCAAAATACCGGTGTAATCAATAATTTTATTGTCGCTTCACGGGCGGCTTTCATTAATAATTCATCAGAAACTTCCTGCTCATTCAAAAACAAATCTCCAATGGTTTCATCATAATCTGCCAAAACTTCAACAATACGCTGACGACCAGCCAGAGCGGCTTCTGTAAATTCGGCAGGAATATCGTTTTCAACACGCTGATCACCATCAAAAAAATAAGCGCGCTGATGAATCAGATCAACCATACCTGCAAAATCTTCCTCAACCCCCATTGGAAGCTGAAATGGCAATGCCGATGCATCAAGGTATTTATTCATCTGCTCAACAACTGCACTAAAATCAGCACCTGTTCGATCCATTTTATTCACAAATGCAATGCGGGGAACTCGATAACGATCGGCCTGATTCCATACGGTTTCGCTTTGTGGTTCGACACCGCCAACCGCACAAAAAACGGCTACCATTCCATCAATTACACGTAATGAACGCTCTACTTCAATGGTAAAATCAACATGGCCCGGAGTGTCTATCAGGTTAATCTGATGATCCTTCCAGAAAGCAGTTATTGCTGCAGAAGCAATGGTAATTCCACGCTCCTGTTCCTGCTTCATAAAATCCATGGTGGCTGCACCATCGTGCGTTTCTCCAACTTTTCTGTTGACACCTGTAAAAAACAGGATTCGCTCACTGACAGTAGTTTTCCCGGCATCGATATGCGCTGCAATGCCTATATTCCTCAATTTTGAAATGTTACTCATCTGAAAATGCTGATTATTGTTGATTTTTATGCTAATTGCCTGTTTGCTGACAATTTGAGCGTGCAAAGGTACGATAAATTATCTGACTGAAAAAGTGGTGTTTGCAAAAAAATCGACCAAACCTGTAGATTTAAGATTTCTGATCAGGTGTCCTTCGTCTCTGCTCAGGATAAAAATTTTTGATTTTAGATTCTTTCGTTACAATCGTTACAATCGTGAAATTTATTCCGCTGAAAGCGAAAATCGTTACAAGGTAACAAGGGTAACACCGCATCGAGTATTTTCCTTTGAGCACTGCATGCCGCATGCTTTTACATCACCTTTAAAACTTTATAACCTTATAACTTTCAACTTGAGAAGCAAAGCGCCGCAAGCTTCAAGGAAAATCCAGCGTTATCGCAGGCGTTTCAATCATATTGCTTTCATTCAATGCCCGATCAAGCATATAGGCCTTCATTTTAATGGTGTCGCTCACCAAAATCAATGAAAGAATATTCAAATCAATTTCAATACTAATGTCACCAACCAGATCCTTGTCAATATGTTCCGGATTTACATCCGGAATACGACTGTTATATGGTGTTGTTATTTCTTGAAAATCATTGCCGGTTTTCTGAAAAAAAGTAATGAAGAAATTGTAATAAAAATTGCTGCCGGGATTATATGGTGGAAGAGTATCTGACTGCGCAAGCCCTACATCGCCGTCTCCATCAGTAAATTCAATGGTCAGATAGCCAATGCTGTCATGACCGGCCACACTTTTCATTGTCGCAAAACTCTTGAATGTAATGGCTGGTTCTATCGGATATTCACGCTGTTCAATACAACCGAAAAACGCAATACCCAAAATTGCTGTCAGGAAGAATATTTGTAACTTTGAACGCACTTTCAAAAAATTTGCACTAAGGTACGAAAAATAACGATGACAGGTCTTGAAATATTATCCAAATCCATTTTCAGCATTCAGACTTCTGCGGAATTTGAACATGCCGCACTCGCTCTCTTTTCCTGGCATTATAAGCACAATGGCATTTATAGAATATTTTGCAACAACACCGAAAAGACACCGGAAAATGTTTGCTCTTTGCAGCAAATTCCTTGTCTGCCTGTGAACCTGCTTCGCTTTAACAAAATACTTCCGGACGGTGTCTCCGCTGAATTGTTTTTCGAAACCAGCGGTACAACAGCTGCCGAAACTGGTCGCCATTATATTGTTGATCCAGGTCTGTATCTGGCCTCCGCAATGAACTGCTTCAGAAACTTTTATGGCAGTATCGAGGATTATGTCGTGCTTGCATTGCTTCCCGGCTATCTCGAACGGCAGCATTCATCGCTGGTGTATATGGTTGATCATTGGATAAAATGCAGCAATAAACCGGAATCCGGATTTTACCTGTATGATCACGAAAAGCTTTTTTCAACGCTGAATTCGTTGCAAAATAAAAAACAAAAAACGCTGCTCATTGGTGTCACACACGCGTTGGTTGATTTTTCCGAGAAATATTCTCTGGGTTTTCCGAAATTGATTGTAATGGAAACCGGCGGTATGAAAGGCCGGCGCAAAGAACTGTCGCGAAGTGAACTTCATGCAGTACTGAAAAAATCATTCGGTGTTCCCGCCATTCACAGCGAATATGGCATGACGGAACTGCTTAGTCAGGCTTACTCAAAAGCGGATGGTATTTTCCATTGTCCGCCCTGGATGCAGGTTTTGCTGCGCGATATCAACGATCCATTGTCACCTCCGCAAAATAAAAAAAGTGGAGCCATTAATATCATCGACCTTGCAAACATGTATTCATGCCCTTTTCTGGCCACCGATGATGGCGGAGTCCTGCATGATGACGGGTCATTTGAAATCACCGGAAGAATTGATTTCAGTGTAATCAGGGGATGCAGCACTATGATATAAAATAATGTTAGTACATTTGCGTAGAGAAATAAGTTAAGTATTAATCCATGAAATCCGGCTTCAATAAGAATTTGATTGTGTATATTTGGCTTACTGTTTTGTTTTCCATGACGTCTTTTTCACAGACCTCCGCGAGCAAAATGATCGTTGATTTATATACGCAAGCTTTTGACCAAATTGACTCAACCAATCTGCCACAATATCGATACGTTGTCAGGAAATATGATTCTGATCGTTATTATATCTATTCCGGGCGACAGTCAAACATTTTGAACTGCTACCGGATGGACATTCCCAAAACAGAACCAGATACCCAAAGTCCGGTTTTTCATATTCCTATTGACTCTATTTCAGATTTAATCAGGATCGATCAAAACAGCCACACTGACTTATGTCAGACCGCAGAGCCTCCTTACCCTTTTAAAGGTATTAGAAAAACACAGTTTGACACGCTTTGGGAAAAATGGAATATTGATCTGTACAATATTAATCAGTACAAGAATCTTGAGAGATTTTTTTCCGCAGACGCTGCCTACCATAAGCTAATAGATCTTAAATTGAAAAATCCCGAGTTGATATTTGCTTCAAAACCCGCAGATGTTTTATTGGGAATTGACCCTGTCAGTGCCAACAGATGGAATTACATATGTGATTCACTTAATGTGCACAATTTTATTCAATACAAATCAAACCTGTTTGTTTTTGCATTATATGCGTTCATTATTCAATCCAATGGTGAAATTGTATATCCACGTATTTATTATCAATTGCCTGAAAATCCGCTTGACCTGGACACAGAAACAGACAATTTGAAAAGCATTATGCAGGTTTCCGGCACAACGGTAAAAAAAGATTATGTGGTTCTGTATTTTAAATACGGCTATACGCTCGGTACACCGAATTTTTATTTTCATGGGGAGAAGTACTGAATTCCCAAAGAAACATATGTAAGCTAAATAAATGCCTTTTTGAAACTATTGGTAAAAAGTCTTTTATCATTTAATAGTTAAGGGTATTTTTCTAATTTTGCGCAACAAAACACAATTCCATGACCCCCGAAGAATTCAAAAAAGCAATCCTGGCCGGCATTCCGGCAGAACTACCTGCTCCGAAACCGTATAATACCAATGCCAATCACGCTCCCAAGCGTAAAGACATTCTTACAAAAAAAGAAAAACAGTTAGCCATCCGTAATGCGCTTCGTTATTTTCCCGAAAGCTGGCACGCCACGCTGGCTCCGGAATTTGCCGAAGAGTTGAAAAAATATGGCCGCATTTACATGTACCGCTTCATGCCGGAATATGAAATGTATGCTCGCCCGATTGAAGAATATCCCGCCAAATCACCTCAGGCAGCAGCCATCATGGTTATGATACAAAACAACCTCAATCCGGCAGTGGCCCAGCATCCCGAAGAGCTGGTCACTTATGGCGGCAACGGAGCAGTATTCCAAAACTGGGCGCAATACCTGCTCACCATGCAGTATCTGGCCAACATGACTGATGAACAAACACTAACCATGTACAGCGGCCATCCGATGGGCATTTATCCAAGCCACAAAGATGCTCCGCGTGTAGTTGTTACCAACGGTCTGGTTATTCCAAACTACAGCTCACGCGACGACTACGAACGTATGAATGCCATGGGAGTCTCTCAATATGGACAAATGACTGCAGGATCATTTATGTATATCGGTCCACAGGGAATTGTTCATGGAACAACCATCACAGTACTAAACGCAGGCCGCATGAAAGCTGCCAAAGGAGAAGGTCTGGGCGGAATGATTTTCGTCAGCTCTGGTCTCGGCGGCATGTCGGGTGCTCAGCCAAAAGCTGCCAAAATCGCTGGTGTAGTGGGCATTGTAGCCGAAATAAATCCTGCTGCTGCTAACAAAAGATATGATCAGGGCTGGGTTGATGAAATTTTCTCCGACTTGCATGCACTTACCAAACGCGCTGTTGAAGCGGTAAAAAACAAAGAAGCCCTTTCAATTGCCTACGTCGGAAATATTGTTGATCTGTGGGAACATCTGTATAAAGAAAATATTTTTATTCACATCGGATCAGACCAGACATCGCTCCACAACCCGTTTGCAGGTGGATACTACCCGGCTGGCATGAGCTTCGAGGAATCGAATATCATGATGGCGGAGCAGCCCGAAATGTTTAAAGAAAAAGTATATGAAAGTCTGCGGCGTCAGGCTGCTATTATCAATAAACATGCGGAACGCGGAACTTATTTCTTCGATTACGGCAACGCATTTCTGCTTGAGGCCTCGCGTGCCGGTGCCGACATCATGAAAGAAGACGGCACTTTCCGCTACCCAAGCTACGTTCAGGACATCATGGGCCCCATGTGTTTCGATTTCGGCTTCGGCCCTTTCCGTTGGGTATGTACTTCCGGCAAACCAGAAGATCTCGAAATTTCTGACAACATTGCTGCCGACGTACTTGAAAAAATGGCTGCCACTTCGCCCAACGAAATCAGTCAGCAGATGCGTGATAACATTCACTGGATCCGCGAAGCTCAAAAAAACAAACTCGTTGTGGGCTCGCAAGCCCGCATTCTGTATGCCGATGCCGATGGCCGCATTAAAATTGCCGAAGCATTCAACAACGCCATCAAAGAAGGAAAAATTTCTGCTCCGATTGTTCTTGGTCGCGACCACCACGATGTATCCGGCACTGACAGCCCGTTCCGGGAGACTTCAAATATTTACGACGGTTCAAGTTTTACAGCTGATATGGCTGTTCAGAATTTTGTGGGTGACGGATTCCGCGGCGCCACCTGGATTTCGTTGCACAACGGCGGCGGCGTTGGCTGGGGCGAGGTAATCAACGGCGGTTTCGGAATGGTACTTGATGGAAGTGCTGATGCCGATCGCCGACTAAAAAGCATGCTGTTCTGGGATGTAAACAATGGCATTTCACGTCGCAACTGGGCCCGCAACCCAAATGCCATATTTGCAATCAAACGCGCTATGGAAGCCAATCCTGAACTCTCTGTCACTCTGCCGAATCTCGTCAATGATAGCCTGCTGGACAAACTGGATTTATAAAAAAATCCGATAGCTTTCGTAAAATGCCTGCAGCCATGAAATACAATGGTTGTCTGATTAATTGCTGCAAAAACAGCAAACAATAGTCATTCAATAGAATAATGGCCTATTGAACACTATTCGCTCTTTCAGACATCACTGACAAACACATTCATCAATATAACGCTAACTGAAAAAATACGAAATTTTCATCAGGTGAGATTTTACATAAACAATTTCACACAATCAAAACAAATGAGTTTTATCGGCAGAATTTAATCATTAATAAAGAATTCAGTTATGCATCAATTTAATCAGATTGCATCAGTAGTGCCCCTGATAATAGCCGGCGCAGCCATTATCATACTATTAATACGTTATTTTTTACTCAGACAGATTCATCATTTCTTTCTGATGCTGGTTTTTGTTTTGCTTTCATTCAGCTACATCTACATCTGGCTTTTCTGCCAGCAGGAATACGAAACAATAACATGGCTTTTCCCTTTACGTCAACCTGTAAAAATCCTGCTGATACCTGCCTGCTATTTTTATATAGCTGCAACATTTTTTGGCAGAAAGCTGAACTGCGGAATTACTCTGTTGCACATACTTCCATCCCTTTTTATTTTTCTTGGGTTTATACCATTTTGGTTTGTGTCGCCCGAGGTGCAAATAAACTATTTATCCACTGATTACCAAAATATTACACACAATCCAATCATTGAAAATGTTCAGATTTTAAGATTGCTAACTGTTTTTATAATTTTCAATGCTATGCTCATCGCATATACATGGCTGGCCATTCACGAAATCAAAAAATACAAAAAAACAAACAATGTTTCGCTCTTTTCTCTTAAAGGCAGCAACACATTCAGCATTATTCTTGTTTTTCTGGGATTGTTGCTTGTATTATTCGATAATGCCTATTTTCTGGGGATTACCAAAACACCAGTTTCAGAAATTGTGTTCAGTATTCTTTCGTCTGTATTATTAATGCTGATATTCATACATGGATACATGCAAAAAGAATGCATTACATGTAAAAAAAACACAAGAAAAAATACAAATAATTTTGCAACAAGCAAAACCAATGACTGACTAAATCAGCTCCTGCTCTATCTCAGCCATAGCACCCAAAGCCATCGTTGCAAAGGTATCAATCGGCAATCCTATTATCTCGCATTCGAGAATATTTTCGCGCTTCACCGATGCTGCAAAATGAACTTCTTTCATGCGCTTAACAACCGATTTCGGCTTTACACTGCTGATTTTTTTATCCGGGTAAACCAATGCTGTTGCAGTTATCAAACCGGTGATGGTTTC
>DAOPKE010000053.1:8366-19635 GCA_035390965.1 Bacteroidales bacterium
TGCCTGTCAAGTAATTCGAGTGCAGCAGAGCGTGTCATGAGATTTTTTTGCAAATATACAGAAAGCTGTCATTTTCAGCTTTAAAAAGTCATGCATATTGACAACACGCAATCACCTGAAATTGTTTAACTTATAAGAACAAAAAATTATTTTCCCCAATCATTTGGTCAGTTCAAATAAAATTTCTACTTTTGCAACCCAAAATTCACGGAAATGGCAAAGAAATCAAAAGAAGCGCGCGTTCAGGTTATTCTTGAGTGCACCGAGCACAAAAACAGCGGTGTTCCCGGTACTTCGCGCTACGTTACCGTTAAAAACAAGAAAAATACGCCCGAGCGTATGGAGCTGAAGAAATACAACCCCATTCTGAAGAAAGTTACTGTTCACAAAGAAATTAAATAAGCTGAGTCATGGCAAAGAAAGTAGTTGCAACCCTGAAAACCGGCCAGACACGTGGATACACCAAGGCCATCAAAATGGTGAAATCGGAAAAAACCGGCGCCTATTGCTTCAAACAAAGAATTCTGCCTGCTGACGAAGCTCAGACATTCTTTAAGAAGTAAAAAATATTGTCTTTATAAATAAATGACTTCGGGATGCAATTGTATTCCGAAGTTATTTTTTATGCTGGTCTGAATCTCTTCAGCCAGCATTTTTATTTCCTGCCCGCTGGCACCACCCAGATTGATCAGAATTAATGGCTGCTTATCGTGAACACCAGCATTAAACCCCTGAAAACCTTTCCAGCCGCTCTTTTCTATCAGCCACGCCGCCGGAATTTTATACCGTTCATCAGCTTCGGTATAAAAAGGCATTTCCGGAAATTTTTTATGCAGCTGCTCAAATAACTTTTTCTCCACTACCGGATTCCTAAAAAAACTACCGGCATTCCCAATTAGCTTATAATCAGGGAGTTTACTCTCCCGAATGGCAATGACAGCATCGCGCACAACCATCGGATCACTTCCATCAAGATTGTTTTTCTGGAGATAATCCTCCACTGCCTTATAATGCGTGCTGGTTGAGGGCACCGTTTTCAGACGGTAATCCACTGAAACAACCATCCACGACGGTTTAGACTTGAAGATGCTGTGCCGGTATCCGAAATCACAATCTTTATTCTCTATATCAAAAAATTTCACCGCTTCGCGATCAAAAACATGGACGCTGACAATAAACTGCGAAGCTTCGGCACCATAGGCCCCGATATTCTGAACTGGCGTACTGCCTACCGTTCCGGGAATCAGCGACAAATTTTCCAATCCAAAATAACCTTGAATCAGCGTTTGCTCGACCAGCTCATCCCAGATGCAACCAGCGTTTGCACGAATAATAACCTCGTTATCATTTTGGGAAACAACTTTCCAACCAGCATAGACAAAGCGAATCAACGTGCCTTTAAAATCGCTCGTAAAAAGAAGATTGCTTCCTTGACCAATACAGAAAAACGGCTCAGGCAATAAAGCATCTGTCAAATTCAGCAAATCATCTGCATTTTCAATTTCGGCCATACAAGCGGCTTTCACATCGATGCCAAAAGTGTTGAATGATTTAAGAGATATATCTCTGATTATTTTCATTTTCGAGAGACTTTAAAAACAAAAACCTTGCTGGCATTTTTTCTGGTAAAAAAAAGAATCACATAATACACAAATGCCGCACCCAGCCCTATACCCGCCGCCTGCAACTCATTCAGTCCATACGACAAACCACCCAAAACACCCGCCATCAATAATATAACCGGCACTACATAACCCAATATGGCGGCAAGAATTCCCATCCCTTCAGAAATAGAAAGTTTAACATGGTCACCTGTTTTAAAACTGTGCGGATCTTCAACCGGCACATCAAACACTTTTTCTTTCATGTCGGAAGGATTGCACACTTTTTTCATCTGGCACGAAACACATGCGCCCACAGTAAGAATGCGAACTTTAAGAACATTTCCATCCACAGCATCCACTACGCCATCGTGTTCAATTTCATTCATAATTTTCAATTTTTACTTCGCCATTTTTTCTTTTACACCTGCAGCAAACTTAAATTTGAAACTCTAATCGATGAATATCGCTATGAAAAAGATCATTTAAACAAAACACCAATCGAAATCTGAGCTATTAAACTGAAAGGACCACTTGCAAATCGCTGTATGCCAATCGCTGTTTCAGGCAATGAAGCCTGATCACGTATATGCTCGTCGCTGCTCATAATCATTCTGGGGCCTCCGCCAATTCCTCCGCAAAATCCCATCATTACGGCAGGAGCAATCAGTTTGTTATACCCAAAAACAAAGTGCAATGTTGGAATAAAAACAGGCACTCTGGTTTTTACAGGATCATACAAAATATTAAATCCAACAGTATCAACAGGATAATCAATGCTTTGCGAATATGAAACGGCATTTAATGTCAGCATTAGTCCGGCATAAGCGCCCTGCATTTTTGGCCTTACCGATAATCCACTGATTTTTACGGGCTCCGAAAAAATTCGTTTCCATGCAAAATTGACATGCCCCCCCCTGAGCTTTTCCTTGCCGGTCATCAACATGGGTGCAATAATACCAGCCTGCACCTCCATCGTATTGCGCTTCTCAAACAAACGTTCATATCCGACATAAAAATGATTGAACGGAATACCAAATGGACCAGCTTCAATCATGTTTTTATACGGCGAAGCTTTCTTCATTTTGGTTACAATATCCGGATACTTCTCAAAAAAATAAATCGTTTGCCCGTTTTCATAAGTTAGTCGCTGAAATTCACCAGAATGAATCCTGTAGGTTTTATGGGGCTCATCAACAAGAATGACATAAATGATTTTATTTTCAATTTTCACTACCTTTCCAAGAATTTCCTCATCATCCCAGGTCACCAACGTATCCTGGGCTATCATCAATGAAGCATTATTCAACAGAAAAAAAGCAAAAACCAGCCATTTCATTTCTTTACAATTTAGCTTTGCGACGTGCTTTCAAAGTATTCATCAGCAAAGCGGCAATGGTTGTCAGACCAACTCCACCGGGAACCGGTGTAATCCAGGATGCTTTTTTAGACACTTCAGGAAAATCAACATCGCCAGTCAAACGGAAACCACTCTGTTTACTTGCATCTTCAATTCGGTGCATTCCAACATCAATAACAACCGCGCCGGGTTTGACCATATCGGCGGTAACAAAATTCGGCTTACCGATGGCTACAATTAAAATATCAGCTGTTGAAGCTATTTCCTTCAAATTCTGAGTCTTGCTGTGACAAAGAGTAACCGTTGAATTGCCTGGATTAGAAGTGCGCGACATGAGTATAGACATCGGAGTACCGACAATATTGCTGCGGCCAATCACCACACAATGTTTTCCAACAGTCTCAATCTGACTTCTACGCAACATTTCCATGATACCAAAAGGAGTGGCCGAAATAAAAGTATCCTGTCCCAATACCATTTTACCGATATTGACAGGATGAAAACCATCAACATCTTTTTCAGGATTGATGGCGCCAATAACCTTGTTTTCATCAAAATACTCCGGAAGCGGCAACTGAACAATAAATCCATCAACTTCAGGATCTTTGTTGAGAAATTCTATCACATCCATCAATTGCTTTTCGGTCGTTGTTTCATCCATCCTGTAAATAGTCGAGGTAATGCCCACCGAAGTGCAGTTTTTTTCCTTACTTGCGACATACGTCTGGCTGGCCGGATCTTCCCCAACCAGTACTGCCGCCAGATGTGGAGGGCGTTCGCCGCGATCAATCATAGCTGCAACTTCTTTTTTTATTTCTTCTTTGATCTGTTCGCTGATCAGCTTTCCATCAATCAGATTCATATTTTTGTTTTTTCGGAAACGTTGTTCGTTACACGTTACAGTCGTTACACGTTACATTTAGCTTTCAGTTGTCAGTAATCAGCAATCAGCTCTCTTTAGAAGCTGAACAGATTAAACCAACTCATTTTCAAATTTTCAAATTATCACATCAGCACATCAATGTCTTCTCATCTGCTTCATCTGCTTCATGGCATTTCGAGCGCCGCCCGAAGTAACCATCTTCATCATTTTGCGGGTATCCTCAAATTGTTTGACCAGTTTATTCACCTCAGCAACAGTAGTTCCGGAACCATTGGCAATGCGCATTCTACGTGATCCGTTCAATAACGAAGGATTGGTTCTTTCTTCCGGGGTCATCGAATAAATAATTGCTTCAATTCCCTTGAAAGCATTGTCATCAATCTCCACATCTTTCATGGCTTTTCCTATTCCGGGAATCATGCCAATCAAATCCTTCATATTACCCATCTTTTTCACCTGATGAATCTGTTTCAGAAAATCATCGAAAGTGAACTGATCTTTGGCCAGTTTCTTCTGCAGTTTTCGTGCTTCATCCTCATCAAACTGTTCCTGGGCTTTTTCAACAAGAGATACGATATCCCCCATTCCCAGAATTCTGTCAGCCATTCGTTGAGGATAGAAAACATCAATGGCATCCATCTTTTCACCGATACCAACAAATTTAATCGGCTTATTGACTACCGCCTTGATCGAAATGGCAGCACCACCGCGTGTATCACCATCGAGTTTTGTGAGAATCACACCGTCAAAATTCAACACATCGTTGAAGGCCTTGGCTGTATTCACCGCATCCTGCCCGGTCATGGCATCCACAACAAACAACGTTTCTGCGGGATTAACCGCATCGTGGATATTGCGGATCTCCTTCATCATCTCCTCATCCACAGCCAAACGACCAGCAGTATCAACAATAACGGTGTTTATTCCATATTGCTTTGCATGTGCAACGGCATTCTTTGCAATACGAACCGGATCTGTCACTCCTTCTTCGGTATAAACCTGAACACCAATCTGCTCAGCCAAAACCTTAATCTGATCAATGGCAGCCGGACGGTACACATCGCAGGCCACCAACAAAATCTGTCGCCCTTTCTTGCTTTTCAGATATGAAGCCAGTTTAGCCGAGAATGTTGTTTTACCTGACCCCTGCAAACCTGACATCAGAATAACCGAAGGATTGGGTTTAAGATTGATTTCCACTTTGTCGCCTCCCATCAGGGATACAAGCTCATCGTGGACAATCTTAACCATCATCTGACCAGGAGAAACCGCTTTGAGAACATCCTGCCCCAGCGCTTTTTCTTTTACCGTATCGGTAAACTGTTTGGCAGTGGCGTAATTTACATCGGCATCCAACAATGCCTTACGAATCTCCTTTACCGTTTCGGCAACATTGATTTCTGTAATCCTGCCCTGCCCTTTCAACATCTTAAAAGCGCGATCCAACCTATCGCTCAGACCTTCAAACATAGCTTTTCAATTTTGTGCAAAATTAGTCATTTATTTTCATTTTTTCAAGCACTCTGAAATGAGCCCTTAAACTGATGATAATTGTCATTAAACCAAGAAAAGACAAACATTGTATTTTATCTTTGCATCATCAAAAAAAATGAAAAAAATGAAAACAACAATCATAATACTGGCAGCTTTCATAAGCACCATAAGCATGGCTCAAACCGGAAACATCCATCAGTTCAAAGTAAAAACACTTGAAGGCGAAGATTTTGATTTTGCTTCACTGAAAGGTAAAAAAATAATGATTGTAAACGTAGCCAGTAAATGCGGACTCACTCCACAATACGAAGATCTTCAAAAACTGTATGATATGTACAAAGACAAAAACTTTGTCATTATTGGATTTCCTGCCAACAATTTTTTAAATCAGGAACCCGGAACAGCAGAAGAGATAATGGAATTCTGCAGCAGGAATTACGGAGTTACATTCCCAATGATGGAAAAAATAAGCGTAAAAGGGAAGGATATGCATCCTCTGTATAAATGGCTTACAAGCAAAGATCTGAACGGCGTTCTGGAATCCGATATTCAATGGAACTTTCAGAAATATCTGATAGATGAAAACGGGAATCTGGTAAAAATGATTCCGCCCAAACAGCGGATTCTCGAACAGGTTATTTACGATTGGATTGAAGGCAAATAATAAACCTCATCCAGGATTTTATTGAAAATCAGAATAAATAAAAAAGGCTGAAATGGATTCAGCCTTTTTTATTTATTATTTGTCAGCACGCTTGCGTTCTGTATGATCGAGAATAATTTTGCGGAGGCGAAGCGCCAGAGGCGTTACTTCAAGATACTCGTCATCGGCCAGATATTCCATGGCTTCTTCGAGCGAAAAACGACGGGGAGGAGCAAGCATTACTTTCTCATCGCTGCCCGAAGCGCGCATATTACTTAGCTTTTTGGTAACAACAACATTTACCACAAGATCGTCCTGCCGGATTTGTTCACCAATAACCTGACCGGCATACACATTGTCAAAAGGTTCTATAAAGAATGAACCGCGATCCTGCAAACGATTAAGTGAATAAGCTATAGCAGTACCTGTTTCCATGGCAATCAACGCGCCATTGCGGGTTACAGGAAAATCTCCCTTCCAAGGTTCAAATCCCTTAAACCGATGTGATATTACAGCTTCGCCTTCGGTAGCTGTGAGCACAACATTACGCAAACCGAACAACCCACGTGCAGGTATCGAAAACTCAAGCCGGGTGCGATCTCCACGATTTTCAATATCAACAATATCTCCTTTCCGCTGTGTGACAATATCGATTACCTTTCCGCTGAAATCAGATTTCACATTGACAGTCATCCATTCAATCGGTTCGCATTTTTCACCATCAACTTCCTTAATGATAACCTTTGGCTGTCCTACCTGCAATTCATATCCCTCGCGACGCATCGTCTCAATCAATACACTGAGATGTAAGACGCCTCGTCCAAAAACAAGCCAGGAATCGGCCGAAGCCGTTTCCTCAACGCGAAGTGCCAGATTTTTTTCCGTTTCTTTATATAGTCTGTCGCGCACATGACGCGAGGTTACAAACTTTCCGTCTTTTCCGTAAAACGGCGAATTGTTGATGGTAAAGAGCATGGAAATGGTTGGTTCATCAACATGAATGGGCTTGAGTGGCTCAGGATTTTCAGCATCGGCAATGGTGTCGCCAATTTCAAACTCCTGAGGCCCAAAAACAGCACATATTTCACCTGCCGGAACCTCTGTCTTTATGCGCTCTTTGCCAAGACCTTCAAAAATATACAATTCCTTGATTTTTGATCTGATGATACTACCGTCTTTTTTACAAATGGCAATTTCATCACTGAATTTCAAAGAACCGCGCAGAATGCGACCTACAGCAATACGTCCGGTGTAAGTTGAATAATCAAGTGAAGTAATCATCATCTGCAGATTTCCTTCAGGAATAATCGGAGCAGGAATACGTTCAATGATCAAATCAAGCAGATAGCTCACGTCTTCGGTTTCGTTTTTCCAATCCGGACCCATCCATCCTTTTTTTGCCGAGCCATAAACAGTCGGAAAATCAAGCTGATCACTGTTTGCCCCCATCGAAAACATGAGGTCAAAAACAGCTTCCATTGCATGATCGGGATTACAGTTGGGTTTGTCAACTTTATTGATAACAACTATTGGTTTGAGATTCAAAGCAAGTGCTTTTTCCAGCACAAAGCGGGTTTGAGGCATTGGTCCTTCGAAAGCATCTACAACAAGCAAAACGCCATCGGCCATATTGAGCACGCGTTCCACTTCGCCACCAAAATCGGAGTGACCCGGAGTATCAATAATATTAATTTTAAACCCCTTATAACGAACTGAAACATTTTTTGCCAGAATGGTTATCCCTCTCTCACGCTCAAGATCATTACTGTCGAGAATCAACTCGCCCATGTCCTGATTATCCCGGAATAATTTTACCTGATGTAGCAATCGGTCAACCAGTGTGGTTTTTCCGTGGTCAACATGCGCAATAATCGCAATATTTCTGATTTTTACTTTGTCGTGCATCCTTTTTTGAAATAAGGGCGCAAAGGTACGATTAATTTTCGCAGCAATAAAGTTAAATCAGTAAATTAAGAACTTATGTTCAATTATGGCCAATATTCCTCAAATCGGAGCCTGATGCAGACTGGAAAATCTCAAGATCGAAATAACGTGTTGCCGCCAGAATATGATCGAAAATATCAGCCATCACTGCTTCGTATTTAGCCCATTCCTTTTCGAAAGTAAATGCATACACTTCAACCGGAATTCCGTTATCGGCAGGGGGCAACTGTCTGACCATAGTAATTTCATCATGATTGATAAACGGCAATTTTTTCAGGTATTCCAGTAAATATGCCCGATAGATCCCAATATTGGTTTGCTGGCGGAAATTTACAATAGTTGCTGAATCACATAAAACACCTTTATTGTATTCAGCCAGCTCCTTCTGCTTGACATCAATGTAATCATGAATGAGTTCGATCTTACGGTATTTTTCTAATTCTTCCTGCGTAACAAAATGAACACTGCTTACATGAATATTCACCGAACGTTTAATCCGTCGGCCAGGGCTTTCCTGCATTCCACGCCAGTTTTGAAAAGAATCGGTCAGCATTCCATACGTAGGCACATACGTAAATGTATTGTCAAAATTCTTGACTTTGACGCTCGACAACGTAATCTCAACCACATCGCCATCGGCTTTGTATTTATCAACGGTTATCCAATCACCCAGCATAATCATGTCGTTTGAAGACAACTGCACGGAGGCAACAAAACCAAGAATGGTGTCTTTAAAAACCAGCAACAGGACGGCAGAAATAGCACCCAATCCGCCCAGCAAAAACCCCGGTGTCTCACTTAGCAAGATGGATAAAACAAGAATAGATGCAATAAAACCACCAACGATTTTCACTACCTGCAAATAGCCCTTCACGGGTTTAAAACGCGACTTCTCTGTATTGAGATACTTTTCATAAAAACTATCGAGTAGCGCATAACCCGATGTCAATACAAAAAATATCAAAACGATTTCAGATAATTTTCTAACCGTTACCACCCATCCCGGATAATGCGGAATGGCAAACGGAATCAGCTGATACAATAGTATCATTGGTATTACATAACTGATTCGTCGAAGGAATTTGCGGCTGACAAAAATATCATCATAAATGCCTGGAGTGCGCTTTACAATTGACCGGATAATTCTGAAGAGAATAAACTTGCCGATAAAATAAAACAACAAGGCAAGAATACTCAAAACCAACAGCAATGCTATGGTTGTTAATGCTTCAATCGGGAGCCAGTCAATATTAATTAAGGCCATCTGCTGTGATGTCCATACAAATAAATCAGCAAATGCAGTAAAATCTTTCATTATTCATCCTCCATAAACATAGGATCCCAAGGTGGTAACATGATGGCTTTCTGTTTCAGAATTTCCTGAATTTTTGCAGGTACATACTTTTTATTAACCACTAGGCGGAACATATATTCATTGAACCATTCATCAGTCATAATCAAATGCCCCCCATCAAATCCAACGGCACCCCATGAATTCTCGATCAGCCATTTCACGGGCTTTTCCGATGCATCGACATCAACACCAACCAAGGTCATTCCATGTGTGCTTCCACTTTCAAAAGTCTGAATCCGTTGTTTTTTGTCCATCGAAAAATCAATGCCATACAGACTTTCGTAATCAAAATTCTTCGTGTCAAGCGTACTTGAATTCCGGTCATATTGTTTACCAACATCGCACGAAAAATACATGGGTTCATTGTTTTTTATACTTTCGATGGCCATTAGCTTGATCTCAGCTGCAGGAATATTGATGTATTTCCAGTTGATACCTTCCTGAACATTGCGGTCATACTGTATTTCATACAACTTGTAATACTCACGCGAAGGATCGTCCATGAACATAATATAATCAGAAGCATTGAATGTGATAGCATCCTGATAGAAAGATAAAGGAGTATATTCCTTGTAATCACCGGCAACTTTATTCTTGTCAATAAAACGATATTTGAACGATGTCGGGGGTTCGCCAAGATTATACGCAAGCACTTTGTAAACATCGGAAAGCATTTTCACTTTCATCAGCTGCAGTTCCGCCATTGACTTTTTGGCGCTGAAAGCGGCGCGCAATGTCAGTGCATCCTGACGCAGCAAGGTCGTCAAAACCGATGACATGTAGCGGGTATCGTTGCTGCTTTTTGTCTCAGGCATAATTTCGGCAGGCACCAAACCATACTTATTTACCAGATTTGCAAATCCTCCCCAAACACCGCCATCGCCCATGGCATTTTTCAACAGCCATTCCACACGGCGATCATCAAGCGGTTTATCAGCAGTTTCAAGAATGCCTTCAAGAAAAAGATTGGCTTTTTCAAGCTGATCGTAGAAAAAAAGATAATTCTGCGAGAACTCAAAATCAGCCAGATTAAATTTACTGATGACCTGCGGCCTGTACACATTCAGACTGGCAAAAAGCCAACAACGGCCTGAACTCTTCTGATCGGTAATACCAGCCGATTTCACTCTGTACTTGAAATATGCATCGGGTTTTACGCAATTGGCAGCATTTACTGTCAACGACTTCAGATCATTACTCATCAATGCATTAATAGCCGCCTTATCCGGTTCCGACGCCTTATAATTCTCCTGCAGTTTTTTTAAAACTTCCGGCGAAATATTCTGTGCTGACAACAAAAATGGCAACAGCAGCAAAACGAGTGAAAACAAAATATGTTTCATTGTTCAAGTATTTTTTGCGAAAATAAAAAGAAAATCATCATTACAAAAAAGAATGACCTGATTTTGACAAATAAAAACCAGAGTCCATCATCAAACAGACTCTGGCTAAAACCTATTAAAAACTTAAACGCGTCTTCTCCTTTTTTTGCGCGAAACAATCCGGGGCTCTTCAACAAATTCCTTTTCGTTCATATATACCGTTTTCCACATTTCATATTCACTGTACGAAATCTGTTTTTCAGCCAGAGCGCGCTCAAGTTTGTTTAACTTGTCTGTCTTCTTCTTTGTTGTTTCTTTTGTTTTCATGTAAACCTCTTTTCAATTTGGGGATTCAAATCCTATAATGTTAAATATCAAAGCAATTATCATGACAAAAATATATGTTTTTTTATATATCCAATTTTCTTTATATGTTTTTTAAAACTTCTAAAACATTCATATGCGTACAATGCAATATCGATGATAAACAAAAACATAGATGTATATACACATTCAACAAACCAACAAAAGAATTTTATCATATTAATAATTTTTGATTCAGTTGTCAGCTTTACAGATACCAAGGGTTCATTATTAAATGCAAAACCCAACATTAAGTAACTGTCTAAATTTTATTTTCTAATTCTATTAAGCATAAGCTTAATCAT
>DAOPKE010000054.1:0-2016 GCA_035390965.1 Bacteroidales bacterium
AAATAAATTTCAAACAATCTCTGAAGCTTTTTCTGGTATTATTGCGGATGATCAAAAAAATCAATCAGCATTTAGAAATTCAAAAATTCCAACTATCTTTTTGTAACATCCCAGATCATAAATCCGACCTCAAATCTAAAATCAAAAATCACCGATCGGATTTCGTAAATCACTTGAGTTTATGACCCATTTTATTCCGTTTGGTTTCCAGATAAAATTGATTGTAGGGATTGGGTTCGACGATAATCGGAATGGTTTCAGTGATTTCGAGGCCATAGCTTTCGAGGCCGATACGCTTTACCGGATTGTTGGTAATGAGTTTCATTTTGGTGATACCAAGCATACGCAGAATCTGAGCGCCAATGCCGTAGTCGCGCTCATCGCCTTTAAATCCTAATTCGAGATTGGCTTCAACAGTGTCGCGGCCAAGTTCCTGTAAATGATAGGCCTTGAGTTTATTGATCAGGCCAATTCCCCGTCCTTCCTGATTCATGTATAAAACCACGCCGCGTCCTTCTTTTTCGACCATTTGCATGGAGCGGTGCAGCTGCGGTCCGCAATCGCATTTATGACTACCGAAAATATCTCCGGTTACACATGATGAATGTACTCGGATGAGCACGGGTTCTGGCGTTGTTATGTCGCCTTTCACCAGCGCCAGATGCGGTAGATTGTTTGTTAGTTGTGTAAATGCAATGAGTTTAAACGTGCCATATTCGGTAGGCAGATTCACAGCTTCTTCCATGCGTACCAGGCATTCGGTTTTGAGGCGATATTCAATCAATGCTTTTACCGAAGTAATTTTCAGATTAAACTTTTCAGCGATTTCGTACAGTTGCGGAAGTCGGGCCATGGTGCCGTCTTCATTCATGATTTCAACCAGTGCTGCAACCGGTTTCATACCTGCCAGCTTACACATGTCAACGCATGCTTCGGTATGTCCGGCACGTTCTAAAACGCCCCCAGAGCGGGCTCTCAATGGGAAAATATGTCCGGGCCGCCCGAAATCTTCAGGTAAATATTTTTCATTGGCGATGGCCGCAATGGTTTTGGCCCGGTCCGATGCTGAAATTCCAGTTGTACAGCCGTCGCGCAATAAATCGACCGATACGGTGAACGGTGTTTCGTGCAGTGAAGTATTTTCTTTTACCATCAGGTCGAGTTTCAATGATGCTGCGCGTTCTGCTGTTAATGGTGCGCAAATGAGACCACGGCCGTAGCGTGCCATGAAATTCACTGTTTCAGATGTGATGGTTTCAGCAGCAGTGATAAAATCGCCTTCGTTTTCACGGTCTTCATCGTCAACTACTATAATTACTTTTCCTGCTTTCAGGTCGGGGAGCACTTCTTCTATGCTGTTTAATTTCTTTTCCATGGTCATTTTTTCGATGTGCAAAAGTACAATAATTTTAGGCAATGGCGCGGATTTGCAAATCCGCGCCATTGCCTTGTAATAATAAAACATGGCACGATTTGCAATCCGTGCCATGTTTTATTTCTTAACTTAAAAGTTCAAAGTGTCTTTAGGAACTTTCAACTTTACGATCCCGATAGCTATCAGGATTCCACTTATTTAGCAGGTGCATTTTCCAGCACTTTCACCAAAAAGTCGAAGAATTTTTTCACCGAAGCGATATTTACTTTTTCATCCGGGCTGTGTGGGTAGCGAATAGTCGGGCCAAATGAAATCATGTCCCAATTGGGATATACAGCACCAAGAAGACCGCACTCAAGGCCGGCATGGATGGCTTTGATTTCAGGTAGTTTTCCGTACATGCCCTGATACATTTCACGACAGCTTTTCAGAATCGCGCTGTCCATGTTGGGTTTCCAACCTGGATATCCACCGGAAAGCTCAACTTCGGCACCAGCTAATTCAAATACACCTGAAACTGCGTGTCCTAGTGCGTCTTTAGCTGAATCTACAGAGCTTCGCAGCAGATTTTTAATAACAATGTTTCCGTTTTCAGTATCCACGCTGGCCAGGTTGTTCGATGTTTCTACAAGTCCGGGCAT
>DAOPKE010000054.1:2116-8694 GCA_035390965.1 Bacteroidales bacterium
AGCGAGCCCCCATGAATCGAAGCCACCATCATTCCGTGTTCTTCAACAGCGTGCTTGATAAAGCGGTTCATTATTTTATTGGCGTTGCCGCGACCCAGAATAATCTCCATGCCGCTGTGTCCGCCTTTCAGTCCTGTGAGACTAAGTTTGTATGCTTTGTGTCCTGCAGGAACCGGAATAGTGGTGTATTTCATTGTAATGTTGGCATCGAGTCCGCCGGCGCAACCTACGTACATTTCGCCTTCATCTTCGCTGTCGAGGTTGATGAGAATGTCGGCTTTCAGCACACCAGCTTCGAGTCCGAAAGCGCCGGTCATACCGGTTTCTTCGTCAATGGTCATCAGTGCTTCAATTGGACCATGTTTGATGGTTTTTGAAGCCAGTACAGCCATAGCGGCGGCAACACCCATTCCGTTATCGGCGCCCAGTGTGGTTCCGTTGGCTGTAACCCATTCACCATCGATGTAAGCTTCGATCGGATCTTTTTCAAAATCAAATTCCTTGTCGCTGTTTTTCTGCGGAACCATGTCGATATGTCCTTGCAGTACAATGCCTTTGCGGTTTTCCATGCCCGGTGTGGCTGGTTTGCGGATAATGACATTGCCGACTTTATCAACAATGGTTTCAAGTCCGAGCGATTTGCCGAAATTCACCATGTATTCGCGCACTTTTTCTTCGTGCTTCGAAGGGCGTGGAATCTGAGTCAGTGCATGAAAGTAGGTCCATACTTCTTTTGGTTCGAGATTTTGGATGTCGTGATTCATTCTATTTAGTTTTAAAGATTTTTGCTGACCCAAAGATAGTGATTTTAGAATATCGGGCGGGCGTTTTTTGATTTTTGATTTGTGGTGCTTCGTGTGGTTGCGCGTCTAAAGCCGCATGACCGTACATTTCAAAGGTGCTTCACGTAAAACGTGACAGGTCGCGTCTCCTTTGTCCCTGGGGCTTCCAGCCCAAGGCTAATATTATTCGATCAGCGTCCGCCGATCGCCTCAAAGGAACCAACTATGGTATTTTTGGGGATAAACGTTTATTGCTGCAACATATCCGCAGCCGATCCTTGTAACCCGTGGACTTAATTTTTGTTTTCAACAGGGGCTATGACTGATTCAGATCTTGCAATAATTTTTTAATCTATCATGTTTCTTATTACATTTGCAGTATTATGAAAATAGCAGAAAATATTCAGCGAATTACGTCGCAGTTGTCACCGCAGGTGCGGCTGGTGGCAGTGAGCAAAACCAAGTCTGTAGAGGATTTGAGAGAAGCGTATGATGCAGGTCAGCGCATTTTCGGTGAAAATTACGTGCAGGAACTATGTTCAAAACAGCCAGTATTGCCAGCCGATATTGATTGGCATTTTATTGGTCATTTGCAAACCAATAAAGTGAAATTTATTGCACCTTTTATATGTTGTATTCAGAGCGTGGACAGCGAAAAACTACTGAAGGAAATTGATAAGGAAGCACACAAAAACAATCGTGTGATTGATGTACTGCTTGAAATTTCCATTGCGTCCGATGGCTCCAAATTTGGCTTTGAGCCCGATGAAGCTTTTTCATTTCTTGGCGAAGGACGCTATAAAATATTTCAGCATGTGCGTTTCAGCGGCGTGATGGGCATGGGAAGTTTTAGCAATGACGCAACAATCACGCGATCTGAATATCATTTAATGAAGACGGTATTCGACCGCTTAAAAGCAAATGTTTTCGCTGACTGCGATTCGTTTTGTGAAATCAGTATGGGCATGAGCCACGACTATGGAATAGCTATTGAAGAGGGTAGCACATTGGTACGTGTCGGGACTTTTATATTCGGGGAAAGAAATTATAACCAATAAAATGAAAACATTCTTTGTCGTTGTGATTGTTATGCTGTCAGCCGGTTGCATGGCTCAGACCATTTATACTTCGCATGTTGCCTGTGGCAAAATACGTTATTTTTCTTTGGTTGATGTGGCGGAGGCGGTATGGTATCAGCCAGACGACAGCACAGGAGAATTGCATTTTTATGATCAGAAACGCAAACAAAGCTGCCTTGTTGTGGTTGGAATAAATCCTTACGCTGAGCCGGTTTACACAGGATCATCCGATTTGTTTCATGAAGCAAAAATTGATCTGACAAATAATTCCGTCTTGCGATTAATAATCAAGGAAAAACAAAATTCGGAACCATTGATATTGAACCTTCCGGCAACATCTTCCGATAAGGCGGTGGCTGTTGATTATCGTTGTTTCAGCGCAGTCAGATATATATCTTACGACACAGGAGAAGGGACTGATTCAGTTTCAATGACCATTGAGCATTTGTATCCTGTTCCTGCAGCAAATACGCCTGCGGCAGATTCTATTCGCTTTGTAAAAGCTATTTGTTCCATCTATGATGCTCTGCCTGTTGATGCTGTTTATCCTGATGATATGATAAAGAATTTTGATATTGCCTATATTCAGGATTACACATCGATGTATGAGAGTGGTGAAGCCGAAGTTGACGAAGTCTGGGCAAATTGGGACGTGTATGATGAAATTTCGATACTGTTTCAGAAAAATGCTTTGATTGGTTTTGTTTCTTCAGGATATGAATACACCGGCGGAGCGCATGGACTCTATGGATCGGTGAATTACACCTATGATTTGCAAAGCGAAAAACTGATTTCTTTGGAGGATCTTTTTGTAATGAATTTCGAATCAATATTGGAAACGGCCATTAATGAACAGTTGCGCTCTGATTTGAATCTGTTACCTGATGCACTGTTGAGCGATGAGGGATTTTTTGTTGAAGTTGTTACTGCAACACCAAATTTCATGTTATCCGAAATCGGAATCACGTTTCATTACAACATTTACGAAATCGCTCCATATGCAGCCGGTAGCATTGATATCACCGTGCCTTATGATGCAATTCGCTCCATTATTCCTGCTGGTGGAGTGATTGAGAGGATGATGAAATAGTTTTAATCAAACTATACAGGTATGGTCAATTGTAAAATTGTTTTTCTGATTGTTGCATTTGCCATTGCCATTCCGGTTTTTGGCCAGAAGCACTACACCTTGTTGCAGACCAATACCTTTCAAATTCTTCCGGGCAACCCGAATCTACATATCGAAAAACATCTGGGCGGTCAGGTTTCTGTGTCGCTGGAATTGATGTACACAGGCCGCTCCTGGACAAACGATGGATCAATTTTTTTTGGAGGCGATTTTTATCGTTCCAATGGATTTTTAATTGGCCTGGCTCCGCGTTTGTATTTTCCCTTGCGTAAAGAAGTTCCGAATGCGTGGTATGTGTCTGTGTTGCTCCGTTATTCGTTTGCAAAATTCTCCGATTTTACTTATTACGATTATGAATTGTATGATGACTTTGATTACAGAGCCGATATTACTGAAAGCGAGAACGAAATCGGAATGGTAATCGGACGAACTTTCTATTTATGGAAGCCAGTAACAGCCGATGTTTTCATGGGTGCCGGCGGTGGTTATGGCGATCGGAAACGAACATTTATTGAAGGTCATTTTGAGAACTTCAGAGCATATGAAACTTATGGTTTGGGCAAATTTTATTTTGGATTTAAAGTAGGGTATTGCTTTGGAAGGAAGAAATGATTTTCGTCTAATTCATTTTTACGATTTCAAAAAGCGTTTTTGAATCATTATCTTTGTCATGAAATTTTTTTACAATGAATACAATTTTTAAGGACAGCATGTCTATTCCGGAAGAATACCGCATCGGCAGAATTGACCAGAAGGAATATCTTGTTAATGGTGAAATACGCTCCTGGAGCGGATCCTGCGAAGAAGTGCTGTCGCCTGTCTGCTTTCCAAATGCAAATGGGTTATCGCCGGCTGCTATTGGCAGTTACCCGATGCTGACAGAAAAAGAATCGCTTGAAGCACTCGAAAGCGCTGTATCTGCCTACGATAAAGGCAAGGGTATCTGGCCCACAATGTCGGTTGCGGAAAGAATTGACTGTATGAAAAATTTCATTGCAGAAATGAAAACAAAGCGCAGCGAAGTGGTAAATCTGCTGATGTGGGAAATTGGCAAAAGTTTGCCGGATTCAGAAAAGGAATTTGATAGAACCGTTGAATACATTGAGGGTACCATTCAATCGCTCAAAGAACTCGATCGGGTGTCTTCGCGCTTTGTTTACGAGCAGGGTATTTTCGCGCAGATACGTCGTGCGCCGCTGGGGGTTGTACTTTGCATGGGACCATACAATTATCCGCTTAATGAAACTTTTACAACATTGATTCCTGCGCTGATCATGGGGAATACAGCCATTCTTAAGCCGGCCAGATATGGCATTTTGCTGTTACGCCCCTTGCTTGAAGCTTTCCGGAATTCGTTTCCGGCCGGCGTGGTGAATACCATTTACGGAGATGGAAAAACCATCATTACGCCGTTGATGCAATCAGGAAAAATTGATGTATTTGCATTTATTGGTTCGGCCACAGTTGCCAATATAATTGCCGGCAATCATCCAAAACCAAACCGGCTGAAACCGGTGTATGGCCTTGGTGCAAAGAATCCGGCCGTGATTCTTGAAGACGCAGATATTGATCTGACTGTGAAAGAATGTGTGTCGGGGGCATTGTCATTTAATGGACAACGTTGTACTGCACTGAAGATTTTATTTGTTCACAGCAAGATTGCCGGTGTATTTCTCGATAAACTATCCAAAGCGGTATCGGCATTAAAATCTGGATTACCCTGGGACCCCGGTGTATTTCTGACTCCGCTGCCCGAATCCGGAAAGATTGAATCGATGCAGGCATATGTTGATGATGCGCTTGAGAAAGGTGCAAAAATCATCAATCCACATGGAGCTTTTCATGACGCAACATTTTTCTATCCGGCCATACTGTATCCAGTTAGCAACCAAATGCGCGTTTATCACGAAGAGCAGTTCGGGCCTGTGATTCCCGTGGTTCCATTCGATGACATTTCTGTTCCGATTCGTTATATCGAAGATTCGGATGTCGGACAGCAGGCCAGTATTTTCGGAAAAGATTATGAACTGATGGCAAAACTGATTGATCCGATGGTGAATCAGGTTTGCCGAGTCAATATCAACAGTCAGTGTCAGCGCGGACCCGACACATTTCCATTCACCGGCAGAAAAGATTCGGCCGAAGGGACGCTGTCGGTGAGCGATGCTTTGCGTGTTTTTTCAATCCGTACATTGGTGGCAGCGCGCGACAGCGATTTGAACAAAGAAATACTGAGGAAGATTTTACAGAAACGCAATTCGAAATTTCTTTCGACAGATTATTTGTTTTAGAACTGGCTGCAAATCAATAAAACGGTACAGTGCCCGGATATTTGCCGGCGTGCAGTTCTTTTACCTGATTAAAAACGAACTCTTTCAATTTATCGATGTTGATTCCTTTTTTTGCGGAAATAAAAATCGCAGGTACTTGAATGCGGCCTACAATACTCTCTTCGAGCAGTTGTTGCGGCGTTTTGTCGGTTTCTTCTTCAAGAAAATTTTCTTCGTGTTTGTATAAATCAATTTTATTGAAGACAATAATCACCGGCTTATCGCCTGCACCAATTTCAAGCAAGGTTCTGCTCACGGTTTCCATTTGCTCTTCGTAGTTAGGATGCGATACATCGACAATGTGCAGCAACAAATCGCTTTCACGGATTTCATCCAGCGTCGATTTGAATGACTCAACCAGATGGTGCGGCAATTTGCGGATAAATCCAACCGTGTCGCTGAGCAGAAATGCGAGAAAATTATACGTAACTTTTCGAACGGTTGTATCGAGCGTGGCAAATAATTTATTTTCGGCAAACACTTCTGATTTCGAAAGTACATTCATCAGCGTGCTTTTACCAACGTTGGTATAACCAACCAGCGACACGCGGATCAGCTTCTCGCGCTGTTTTCGTTGTGTCTGTTTTTGTTTGTCGATATCTTTCAGCTCTTCTTTCAGCAACGAAATGCGCTTACGAATGATTCGGCGGTCGGTTTCAATTTCTTTTTCACCGGGGCCTTTCATCCCAATGCCACCGCGCTGTTTCGAAAGGTGTGTCCACATGCGTGTAAGGCGGGGCAGCAGATATTCGTATTGTGCAAGTTCAACCTGAGTACGTGCATAAGCAGTTCTGGCGCGAAATGCAAAGATGTCGAGAATCAGATTGGTACGATCAAGAATTTTACACTGAACTACCTCTTCGATGTTTCGAAGTTGTGTAGGTGTGAGTTCGTCATCGAAAATGATGATATCAATTTCATGTTCTTCGACGTAATGTGCAATTTCATCAAGCTTGCCTTTGCCTACAAACGTGCGTCCATCGGGCTTTTCGAGGCGTTGGGTGAAATGTTTTACAACAATAGCTTCGGAAGTGCGCGCCAGAAAATCGAGCTCAGCTAAGTATTCAAGCGCTTTTGCTTCGGGTTGCTCATATGTGATGAGTCCGACCAGGATGGCGCGTTCAGGGGGTTTGGCGGTTATGTTGCCTTGTGATTTCAATGCGTAGCTATTTTGATTTTAGATGGCAAAAGTACGCATTTTCGTTATATAGGTGGTATGACCTGATGCTTTGCATGTTAAACCACTTCGTGGTTTTAG
>DAOPKE010000054.1:8794-19426 GCA_035390965.1 Bacteroidales bacterium
CACTTCGTGGTTTTAGGGGATTTTTTTATTTTTTATTACCCACAGAAAACAAAACCAACATTGCAGAAATGCCCAGCATATATACAACCGAGGTTGCATCGGGCTTGTCGCTGAAGCTGATGATGAGTTGATAGATGGAAAGTCCACACAGAAAGAAGGCGCTAATTACAGTCATGGCTGGTTTTGAGAGAAAGCCACCGACAAGCACCAGCACCGAAAACAATGCAAAGGCCGATGCAATATAGAAGTCAACACTTTTGTAATCAAATGCACGTATTGTTTCAAAAAAGAACACATACGTGAAAAGCAGCATAGAGAGCCGGATAAGCCATGCTGCAAACGGATAAAACGCCTTTGCCGGTTTCATAATTATAAAGTTTTAAAGCCAATAATTTCGCGAACTTCCTGAATTGTTTTTGATGCGCTCGCTCTTGCTTTTTCGCGGCCTGTTGCTGCTACTTTCGACAGAAAAAGTTCATCGGAAGCTACACTCTGAATGCGTTCACGAATAGGTTCAATAAAGATATTCATATCCGCTGCCAGTTGTTTTTTCAGATCACCATAGCGGATAGAACAGTTGGCATACGATTCGCGGAAAAATTTCACAGTGTCTTCAGCTGTAACAATATCCATGAGCGAAAACAAATTCTGAATGGCCTGTGGCGGTGTTTGATTGGGCTCAGTTGGTCCACTGTCGGTTACAGCCCGCATAATTTTTTTCGAAATGGTTTTTTCGTCATCAATCAGAAAAATGGCATTGCCTTCGCCTTCCGATTTTCCCATTTTGCCGCTGCCATCCAGCCCGGGAACCTTTACTAATTCAGCGCCAAAATTAAATGCTTCGGGCTCCTTGAAATATTCGGTCTTATACATGCGGTTGAAACGATTGGCAAAAGTGCGGGTCATTTCAAGATGTTGTTCCTGATCTTTTCCGACGGGAACCTTGTCGGCATGATGAATCAGAATATCAGCTGCCATGAGGGTTGGGTAGGTGAGTAACCCTGCATTGACGTTGTTGGGATGCTTTCGTACTTTGTCCTTGAACGATGTTACACGTTCGAGTTCACCCAGATAGGCATTCATATTCAGAAACAAATACAATTCGATGGTTTCAGGAACGTCGCTCTGAATGTAAAGTGTAGCTTTTTCCGGATCAAGACCGCAGGCGACAAATTCTGCCAATACCTGTTTGACATTGTTGTTCAGATGTTCAGGTGTTGGATGGGTTGTCAGACTATGATAGTCTGCGATGAAAAAAAAGCATTCATTTTCTTCCTGCAGGCGCACAAAATTTTTGACTGCGCCGAAATAGTTGCCCAGATGCAGGTTCCCGGTGGGCCTTATTCCGCTTAATATTCTCATTGTTCCTGCGTTTCTTCTTTGGCTTTTTCGATTCGGATATCCTTGATGTTCAATTGAAGGGTTGTGTTTCCGTTCCATTCATTTTCTTCAAGTGCGTAAACGATATCGAATGGTTTTTGTGATTCTATTTCACTGAAATAATCTCCGAGCTGAAAAGCAATTCCTGGCAGTCCGACACCTTTGTAATGACTTTGTGTTACCATTAGTTTTATGTGATTGCTGCCGACCAGTTTCGAAAAACCGTTATCATACACCCTGTTGGTTTGAAAAACGGGGTTCATGTTTCCGGGTCCGAATGGTGCAAATTGCTTCAGTACCTGATAAAATTTCTTGGTGACTTCATTAAAGTCGAGGTAAGAGTCAACTTCAATTACAGGAATCATCATATCATCGGTGATTTTCGATTGGGCAAATTCATCAAAGCGTTTGCGGAATTCTTCGAAATCAGATTCTTTGAGTGATAAACCTGCGGCATAGGTATGTCCTCCCCAGTGAATAAGCAGATCGCTGCAGGTTTCAATGGCTTCGTATATGTCGAAGTCTTTGATTGAGCGCGCGCTTCCGGTGATGATGCCTTCTTCGTTTGCACTGGTGAAAACGATGGTGGGTTTGTAATAATGCTCGGTTAAACGCGAAGCAACGATGCCGAGAATTCCTTTTTGCCATGCGGGATTGAAAAGAACCGTTGAGCGTCGTCCGGCATCATCGAGTGATTCGGAAATAGCCGTTAAAGCTTCAGTGGTTGCATTTGAATCGAGACTTTTTCTTTCGATGTTCAGGTTGTCAATCTGTGTTGCAATGCGATCGGCTTCGTTTTCATTTTCGCTGATGAGTAAATCAACTGAATTTTTCCCGCTTTGAATGCGGCCTGCAGCATTTACGCGTGGTCCAACAATGAAAACCAGATCGGAAATGGTTATTTTTTTTGTGAAAGAATAATCGGTTTTGTAATAGCTGTCTGGTCTGCGTTTGACACCTGCTGTGCGTAAAATGGCTTCTATTCCTGCACTCGGATTTGAATTGATCATTTTCAATCCATAAAAGGAAATGATTCTGTTTTCTCCGATAACAGGAACAATATCAGCCGCTATACTCAGTGTTACAAGGTCGAGTAAGGATTTGAGTTCATCGAATGGAAGACCGAGTTTTTGTGCAAGACCCTGCATCAGTTTAAAACCAACTCCGGCGCCTGAAAGTTCTTCGAAAGGATACGAACAGTCTTTTTGCTTGGGATCCAGAACAGCCACGGCATCAGGTATATCGTCGCCCGGCCGGTGGTGGTCGCATATGATGCAATCAATTCCCTTTTCACTGGCATAGAGGACTTTCTCCTGATCCTTGATGCCGCAGTCCACCGCAATAATAAGCGTGCATCCGGTTTCGGAGGCATAATCAATTCCTTTAAATGAAATTCCGTACCCCTCTGTATATCGGTCTGGTATGTAATAATCCAGTGTCAGACTGAAGCGTTTGAGAAATTTGTACAAGGTGGCAACTGCCGTTGTACCGTCAACATCATAATCGCCATAAAGCAATAATTTTTCTTTTCGTTCGATGGCAAGTATTAGTCTGTCAACCGCTTTATCCATGTCTTTCATCAGGAAAGGATCATGTAGATTTTCGAGATTGGGCCGAAAAAATGCTTTGGCAGAATCATATGAATCAATGCCGCGTTGAACCAGCAGATTTGCCAGGGTGCGATTCACATTTACCTGTTCCATCAACAGGCGTATGAGTTCCTCATTTCCCTGATCCTTTAATATCCACCGTTTTGCTAGCATAATTCTGAATGATGTGCAAATGTAAGATATTTTCGCTGACTTTGAAAAGATTATTTTTGCATCTTAAATCAGATTATGAAACTTGTTTTTGCCACCAATAATGCTTATAAACTCACCGAAGCACGACAGATTTTGTCGGATGGTGTTGATGTAATCAGTTTATATGATGCCGGCTTTGATTCTGATATCGAAGAAACCGGCCTGACACTGGAAGAGAATGCTTCTCTTAAAGCCAGAACTGTTTTTGAAGCAACCGGTTTAAATTGTTTTGCCGATGATACCGGCCTTGAAGTGGATGCATTGGACGGAAGACCCGGTGTGTTTTCGGCGCGTTATGCCGGTTCTGGACACAATTTCAGCGCCAATGTGGATAAGCTCCTCGATGAATTGACAAACGTTGAAAATCGTAAAGCCCGCTTCAGAACAGCAATCAGTCTGATTCTCGATGGAAAGGAATATCTGTTTGAAGGAATCGTTAATGGCGAAATCATGCACGAGCGCGCCGGCGCCGGTGGCTTTGGCTATGATCCGGTTTTCAGACCTGAACAATATCAGTTGAGTTTCGCTGAACTGAGTGCAGAAGAAAAAAACACCATCAGCCACCGTGGCAAGGCTTTACAAAAAATGGTCGAATTTCTCCGCACTTGATTGTTTATTGCCTGCGCACCTCTGTTTTAATTTCATTGTGCTTGATGGCCTTTTCTGAAATGCATGTTTTTGCATAAGTTAATTTGCGGTTAATTATTATCACTGCTTACTTCTCGCTAGTTTGTTAATTAAACTATTGCGTTTGATTCATATCAAAACAGGGCGCTTAATTCATCATTACCGCAATATGGAAAAAAATATTTTTCAATAAACATTCACTGTGAATATCGATAAAATATCAAATACTACACATGAAATCATGATGACTTTCTTTATTTTCTCTGGCTCATAAGTTGGATCAATAGTGTCTGAATTGTTTATTATCAGTCATTTAAGCCTAATGTTTCAGGCCATTTCAAATTTTTATCAAATTATTTAAAAAGAATAAATATGTATTTTAGGGAGTTTATCGAGTGTATTACATCAGAAAAATTTTTAATTTTGTGGGCTTTTTGTTGGATTTTAATTTTTGTTTTTACGTAAAACTACATATTCATGATAAAGAATTTTTACTCATCAAATGTTGCATTGGTTTTTACAATGCTGATTCTTTCAGTAATGGGGTTAAGGGGGCAATCGGTTCTGACAAATTCGGGCGGATTGAGTATTTCGGGTAATACGACCATTACAGTGTTGGGAAGTGTTGAAAATAATTCAGGTGCAGTTGTGGACGAATTGGCGCTGACATCATCAGCCGTTGTTTCAGATGATATTACCAACAATGGCATTATTGACGGCCGTGGCTCCATAACGCTGAATGGTGATTGGTACAACAATAATACTTTTACCTGCCATACAGGTATTGTGAATTTCAGTGGAGTTCATCAAGCACTTTCGGGTTCTGTTTCAAGTACATTCTATGATCTGAATCTCGATGGCAGTGGAATAAAAACTCAAACGATTGATCAGACTACAACGAATATTCTGGATTTGAACAGTGTTGAATTGGCAACGACTTCATACACGATGTATGTAACCAATGCCAGTGCTGCAGCTATTACAAGAGTAAACGGGTTTGTAAGCAGTACTGTTGGCGGGGCCTTGAGCCGTGTGACAAATTCAGCGGCTTCGTATTTGTTTCCGACTGGTTCTTCAACCGGAACAGTTCGTTACAGACCTGTTGCCTTGACGCCTGTTTCTACTGCTGCAAATACTTACGAAGTGCGTATGGCCAATTATACACCAACAACCGAGGGGTTTAACGTTGGCACCAAAGAGGCCATCATCTGTGAAGTGAATCCTCAGTTTTTTCATTTATTGAATCATACCTCTGGGACAGATCTTACAACGGTAATGGTCTATTATGACAACGTAGCTGATGGCAGCTGGGACGCCTTGGGCAATTGGCTTGCTACGCCTTCTGTGCAATGGTACGAAATTGCTGGATCAAGCACTTCCGCAGCAGCTCCTTTTTATGTTGCTACTGCAACAGATCAGACCCTTCCGGCAGCTGAGCGGTCTGTTGCTTTGACCAAGCATGCCCTGACTGTTGATCTTGGAAGCGATGTAACCGTTTGTGCAGGAAGTCCTGTTGTTCTTGATGCCGGAAATCCCGGGGCTACTTATATTTGGTCGAATTCTGCCACCAGTCAGACTATTTCGGTCAGTTCTTCAGGCTTATATGCTGTTACAGTTACCAATCCGGTCAATGGATGTGAAACTGTTGATGCTGTCAATATTACAATTCATAGTTTGCCAACAGTTGCCGCTACAGCTGATGATCCGGATTTCTGCATCGGCGGCAACACGACGATTACTGCCAGCGGTGCTGGTTCATATAGTTGGAGCGGACTTGGAACCAACATTTCATATATGGTAGCTCCTTTGGTTACAACAGAATATACTGTAACAGGAATGGATGGCAATGGTTGTACAAATTCAGCTTCTGTGACAGTTACCGTTCATCCTGAACCAGCGATTGTAGCCACAGCAGATTATCCAAGTTTATGTCCTGGAGAAAGCACACCAATCACGGGAAGCGGTGGCACCTCTTATCTTTGGGATAACGGTCTGGGTGCAGGGTTAACACATACGGTTTCACCATTGGTAACAACAACTTATCATGTAACAGGAACGGACATGTATGGATGTACCAATACTGCGGAAGTAACGGTAACACTAACCACGGCGCCGGCTGTGGTTGCCAGCGCAGCCGATCCGTCCATCTGTGTCGGAGAAACAACAACCATCAGTGGTGGTGGAGCTCTGAATTATATATGGGATAACGGACTTGGCGCCGGTGCTTCGTTTAGTGTTAATCCGGGTATAACTACAACTTATCAGGTAACCGGATCCAGCGCCACAGGATGTTCAGCCACAGCCGAAGTTACTGTTACTGTAAATCCCAACCCGACGATTTCTGCATCAGTTACAGATGCCACCGTTTGTGATGGCGAAAATACCACCATTTCCGCATCGGGAGGCGATTCCTATTTATGGAGCAATGGTCTTGGAACAAATGCTTCCAATATTGTCAATCCTTCAACAACAACGACATATACGGTAACAGGTAGTTCTGCAGCCGGTTGTTCGAATCTTGCCACTGTTACCGTTAATGTGAATGCATTGCCTGTAATCACTGCCCTGGCATCGGATCCGACATTGTGTAATGGCGAGTCCACTACGATTAGTGCCGGAGGCGGAGATACATACATCTGGGATAATTCATTAGGTGCAGGTGTCTCTCATACGGTCAATCCTGCAACCACCACCACCTATGAAGTTACTGGAGTTGATGGTAACGGTTGTTCCAATATTGCCAGTGTTGTTGTGGTGGTTAATGATTTACCATCGATAACGGCTGGTGCAGATTATCCTGATTTGTGTGTTGGAGAAAGTGCGACCATTACGGGTAACGGAGGTGTTTCATATGAGTGGGATAATGGTTTGGGTTTGGGAATTTCGCATTTGATTTCACCTCTGGTAACTACGACCTATCAGGTTACCGGCACCGACATTAACGGCTGTCAGAATACAGCTTCTGTTCTTGTCAATGTTTTTGATTTGCCAACAGTTGTTGCATCCGCTGATCATTTATCGGTTTGCAGTGGGGGTTCTGTAACCCTTACTGGTAGCGGGGCTGCAAGTTTTATATGGGATCAGGGATTGGGAGCGGGCAGCAGCTTTACGATCAGTCCATCCGCAACCACAACCTATATTGTTACAGGTTCAACATCATCTGGTTGTTCAAATTCCGCAAGCATTACCATCACTGTAAATCCGTTGCCCTCAATTACAGCATCTGCTTCGGATGCAGAAATATGTTCTGGCAATAATACAACGATTTCGGTTGCTGGCGGAAATACCTATAATTGGAGTAACAGTCTGGGCAGCAGTTCATCATATATTGTTACTCCAACAGCAAGTACTACCTATTCTGTTACCGGAATTGATATTAATGGTTGTACCGGTACGGCCGAAGTAGTGGTTACCGTAAATCCATTGCCAGTTATCACAGCAGTATTGGATGAACCGGTTGTATGCGAAGGTGACTCAACGAATTTGTCAGCTGGCGGAGGAATCGATTATCTTTGGGATCAGGGATTGGGAACCGGAGCTTTACATACGGTGAGCCCTTCAACTACGACAGTGTATGCTGTAACAGGGACCGATCTGAATGGTTGTTCCAATACCGCCAATGTAACACTCACCATTAATCCGGTGTTGGATGCCGCCATGAATCCGGCGGGTCCATTCTGCTCCAATGATGCGGTTGAAACGCTGACAGCTGTAAATGGTGGTGGTACCTGGCAAGGTACAGGTATTTCAAATCCAGTTACAGGGGAGTTTAATCCGGCTTTGGCAGGGCAGGGCACACATCAGATCATTTACACAACCGGAGGATCATGCCCTGATTCGGATACGATGGACATTGTGGTTAATGAAGTCATTTCTGCAACAATTAATGCTGCCGGACCTTTCTGTGAAACTGGCAGTGATGAAATATTGACAGCAGCAACAAACGGGGGTGTCTGGAGCGGTACCGGTATTACCAATACTGTGAACGGAACTTTTTCGCCCGTTGTTGCAGGTGTTGGCAGCCACGAAGTTGTATATACCACCTCGGGAATCTGTCCTGATTCAGATACGGTTCAGATTATGGTCAATCCGCAGGCAGACGCAAGTATTGTAGCTGCAGGTCCATATTGCGACAACGAAGCTGCAGTAACGATGTTTGCAGTTGAGCCCGGTGGAATTTGGAGCGGAACCGGATTTACGAATACTTCTTCCGGAACATGGGATCCTGCATTAGCTGGTGCTGGAAGTCACAACATTACTTATGCTATTTCTGGTGCATGCGGTGATACTGCTTCTGCAACAATCGTTGTCAATGAAACGCCGGATGTGATTGTAACCTGTTTTGGTGAAAGCTGTTTTGGCGCCAATGATGGTTTTGCCTTTGTCGATATTTCCGGAGGAACCGCGCCATATTTTATTAACTGGGATAATGCTGAAACCACTGATACTATTGACATGCTTCCACCCGGGACTTATGATGTTTCGGTAAGCGATGCCAATGGCTGTACGCGCACTGCCAGCGGAACGGTTGATGTTTCTTCTGATTCCTGCTACACCCCGCATGTTTTTATTCCCAATATATTTTCGCCCAATGGAGATGCAAACAATGATGTGTATCTTGTTCAGGGTAAGGGTATTACGAATTTTACATTAAGGATTTATGATCGTTGGGGAGAAAAAGTTTTTGAAACGACGGATCTCACAAGCGGCTGGGACGGAGAGTTTAATGGCAAACCGGTGGAACAGGGGGCATATCCCTATGCTGTGTCGCTTATTTTTGAGGGAGAAACGACAGTCAGGGAATACAACGGTTATATTACAATTGTACGATAAGGAGGACGAAATCATGAAAAAGCAAATCACATTTACTTTCGCCATTATTCTGATTTCTGTTTTCGGAATCAGGGCACAGGACATGCATTATTCGCAGTATAATGAAGCACCGTTGTTATTAAATCCGGCATTGACCGGCTTTTACGATGGCAATCACCGTTTTGTGCTGAATTATAAAAATCAATGGAAAAATCTCGGGGCTGCATACAACAATTATGATTTTTCGTATGATATTTCGTTTAATAAAGGAAATACAACAACTGGTTTTCTTGCTTTGGGAATAACGGCTTTCAACGATGTTACAGGCGATGTGCAGTTTACAACAAGCGGAGCCATACTTAATATTGCATATCAGTTATATCTGAACGAAAGCAACATGCTTGGAGCCGGCATTTATGGCGGTTACGTGCAAAAATCGCTGAGTGATGAAAATATGATGTGGGTGAATCAATATGATGGTGCCACCGGTTTTGACGGCACGATCCAAAGCAATGAAACATTTCAGAATATGGATTTTGGTTTTACTGATTTCGGAGCAGGACTTAATTATAGCTTTTCGAACAATACCAGAGGTCTTAAGTCGAATGAAGGTTTTAAATTTAATGTTGGCGGAGCTGTTCAGCATGTTACACAGCCGGCTTATCAGTTTACAGGAACTGCCGACGAAGTGGTTGACATGAGAATCAATGCTCATTTCCGTTCTGTTATTCAGATGGGGAGTTCGAACCTGGCTCTGGTCCCCAGTTTTTATTATGCCATGCAGGGAACTCAGAAGGAAATGCTGCCAGGTCTTGGCTTTAGATATCAAATGCGTGAAGAATCCAAATATACCGGATTTATCAAGGATGCATTTATGACACTTGGAGGACATTTTCGCACGGGTGATGCAGCCATTGGTTATCTTTTGGTTGAATTGAATGACTTTGCGCTGGGAGTCTCATACGATGTGAATGTTTCTAAACTCAACAAGTTCACCAATAGTAATGGTGGCTTTGAATTTATGATTCGTTATATTCTGAAGAACGACAACAGCAGCAGAACACTTTTATAATCCTGATAATTACTAAAAAAGTCAATAATATGCTTTTAAAAATTTCAAATTTGGGGAAAGTTGTAACAGCACAACTGATTTTTCTTGTGTCAGCAGTGTATGTGCAGGCACAGGTTGGTATTGCCACAACTTCCATAACGCCGCACGCTTCTGCCATGCTTGAAGTGCGCGCAGCAAACATGGGAATTTTGATTCCCAATGTTGCTCTTACAGGAACGACCGACGCAATTACTGTCGCTTCGCCTGCTACCAGTCTTTTTGTGTACAACACTGCAACGGTCAGTGATGTGACTCCTGGTTTTTATTACTGGGATGGCAGCAAGTGGGTCCGTTTTTTAACTGGCGCCAGCAGCGATGACTGGAAACTGGCCGGAAATGCCGGCACAACCGCAGGCACTCATTTTTTGGGTACTACCGATGCTGTTGATATGGTTTTCAAAACCAATGCTGTTGAGCAGATGCGCATTTTGAGCGGCGGTAATGTCGGAATCGGAACTGCAGCGCCGACCAATAAGCTGCATGTTGATGGACTTGGCACTACAACAGCCATTTACGGGCAATATGATGCCAACAGGAATGCCTATATGGCATCCTCCAGCCGTGGAGTATCCGCTTCGATGAATACCGGTGCTGCATCGGGATATGGAGGTTATTTCTCTCACACCAACAGCTCCTCGTCGGGGTATGGCATTTATGCAGAAACCAATTTCACAGGAACTACCAACCCAAGCTGGACCTATGGTGCCCGAATCATTTCGAATTCTACAACACAGGATCAGTATGGGATTTATAACACTGCAAACCATACAGGTACAACGGGGTATGTAAGGGGTTTTTATAATGATGTGGATATAGCTGCAGCAAATACCAGTCTTATATATGGTATCAGGCGTGTCCGGTTTAGGTAATTCACAAATCACGACAAACAGCTTGCAGAGC
>DAOPKE010000055.1:0-7744 GCA_035390965.1 Bacteroidales bacterium
ACTTTCAACTCGCGCAGCGATGTGCCGCATGCTATTTTATCCATACCAGATTGCGCTCTGATTTATAACTCAGGTAAATGATATCACTTTCAACAAAATCGCTGGTAAGCGGAATTGCGTCAATTTTGTTTTGCTTTATGATGACTGCTGCTGCGTTGAGTTGCGCTTGTTTTGTGTCTGGTTCAGGGATTGATTTGTGAAAAATGCCAGTTGACCAGAATGCAGCGAGATGCATCAGAAAAATGAAAATGCCAATTACGAATCCTGGTTTTTTGAAAACCTCCAGTATTTTTGCAAACAGCGCTGCGCCAGCTAAAGCAATGAATGGTGTAAAACGAGCAGTATAAATGTAATGAATGGAACTGGCACTCAGCACCGCTATAAAAAACAGCAAAGCAGTCAACAGTGCGACTTTTTGGATGGTTAAATCTACCGGACCACATTTTTTTCTTGCAAAAACAAAACATATTATTGCCATCGCAACAACAATATATCCGGGACCTGAAAGTATGTTATGAACTTGTTTTATCAACATGAGCCATGTTTCGGAATTCAGCACATCGTAGCCCATATCAGTATATTGAGAACCAAAAAAACCGCTTCGTTCCAGGTAACGGATTCCAAGCGCCTTGTACAGAGCATGGAGTCCTCCAATGGAGACATATTGCATAAAAACAGCTGCAGATGTGATGATGACAGCAGTAGCTACCATAATAAGCCCGAAGCGGATATGAGGTTTTTTAAATTGTTTGAAATATATGATGAAAAGAGCTGCCATCATTGTCAATCCCATCCAGTCGGTAGCAGCCAAAAGAGCAGCAGAGAGAAAAAGCAGCAAGCGCACTATAAAAATCCGGTCCGATTGCAGATAAAGTGTCCATGCCGCCAATGTTGTAATCAAAAAAAACTGTCCCCATATTTCGCTGAAATTGTGCTGGCTGTGTGCGTAAAGATTTACCGGATTGAGCAGGTAAAATGCCAATGCTGCAAGAATGGTGAGATGCAGATACCGAAGATTTTTTTGTTGTGAGATTTGTTTTATAATCCAACCCAGTAAAACGGCTTCAATCAAAAAAATAAATATCAGAATCCATTGCAATGATGATTGATTGAGGGGAAAGCCAAAGAATTTCAACAATGCAAAATTAGCAATGAAAGCCAAGGGCGGATGCGAGATATAATAATTGCTGCCGTTTTTGTCTTTGAGGCGGGTGTAGTAGTGGTTCAGTTTTTTTGCCTCCGGCCAGGTTTGTACAGGTGCGGCATGATACGAATCAATCCCTTTCTCATCCCATATTTTCAGTGTATTGAGCATGAAAATATGAGCAGTGTTTGCATGAAAAACCACCGGACTGATTTTTTGAAACAGAAGCCAAAAGGCAAGTATTAATAGCCCAATAGCCGGTATTAACAGGCGAAGTTTGTTCAAGGTTTTTTAGGAATTACAATAATCCAAGTTCAAGTTTTGCTTCATCACTGAGCAAATCAGGGCTCCAGGGCGGATCGAATGTCAGTTCAACCCAAACATTTTTCAGTTTCGAGACATATTCAACGGCGGTTTTCACGTCGATAGGTAAGGACTCTGCTACCGGACAGTTGGGTGCAGTTACGGTCATCAGGATTTTTGCATTTAATTCAGCATCGACCGAAATGTCGTAGATCATGCCCATATCCCATATGTTGACAGGGATTTCAGGGTCATACACGGTTTTGATCCGTGTAATTATTTCCTGAATAATCGGGTTGTTTGTATCCATTGTTATACTTGTTTTTCAAATTTCGTTTTGAATGCCAATGCGTAGAGTTTCATTTGTTTGATCATTCCATTGAGGCCATTGGCGCGTGTGGGTGAGAGGTGCTCGCGTAGTCCGATATCGTCGATGAATTTCATGTCGCATTGAATAATTTCATCAGGAGTTGAGCCGGATAAAACGCCAATAAGGATGGCTGCAATGCCTTTTGTAATGAGCGCATCGCTGTCGCCTTCAAAAAATACAGCACCATTTTCATAGGATGCACTGATCCAAACCTGCGATTGGCAGCCGGATATTAGATTGGACGGATTTTTTTTGGATTCATCAAGGGTGGGCAAAGATTTGCCTGTTTCGATGATGTAATTGTACTTATCGAGCCAGTCTTCGAAATTTGAAAAGCCGGCAGTCATTTCCGCCGTTTTTTCGGTAATGGTTTTCATTCAAAAATGGATTTTACTTTGTTGAGAGATTCGAAGAAATAATCTATTTCTTCCTTTGAGTTGTAGAGTGCAAATGAAATGCGCATGGTGCCTGTGATTCCTAAATGTTTCATCAATGGTTCTGCGCAGTGAGTGCCTGTCCGGATGGCAATCCCCAGCTTATCGAGCAGTGTGCCGGAGTCGTAGGGATGAACGCCATTGATAAGAAATGATATGACAGCCGATCTTTCGGTATCTGGTGCAAAAATGCGGATATTGGCCGTGTCGCGGAATTTCTGCATGGCGTATTGGGTTAACTCATGTTCATGATCTGCGGCATTTTTCAATCCGGTGTTTTGCAGAAATTCAATAGCAGCCTGCAATCCAATAGCACCGGCCACATTGGGTGTTCCAGCCTCGAATTTAAAAGGAAGTTCGTTGAAAGTTGTTTTTTCAAAACTAACATTTTTAATCATCTCACCACCAGACTGCCAGGGGGGCATTTTGTCGAGCCATTTTTCTTTTCCAAACAGAACACCGGTTCCCATGGGAGCATACATTTTATGTCCCGAAAAAACAAGAAAATCGCAATCCAGCGATTGAACATCTATGCACTGATGAGCTACAGACTGCGCTGCATCAATAAGTACCGGTATGTTTTCTGCGTGTGCAAATTTGATAATTTCTTTTATAGGATTGATAACGCCCAATACATTGCTGATATGAGCAACACTGATAAGTTTTGTTTTTTCGTCGGTCAGCGATTTCAGATGTTCAACATCCAGGATTTCATCCGGAGTAAGTTTTGCGACACGCAGTTCGAGTCCCTGACGATGACACGCCAGTTGCCATGGAACAATATTGGAGTGGTGTTCCATGGTAGTGATAATAACATTATCGCCTGGTTTCATCAGTGTGGTAAAAGACGAAGCGACAAGATTGATGCTTTCGGTGGTGCCACGGGTGAAAATGATTTCATTTTCCGAAGCCGCATTGATAAAGGTCTGTACGGATTTGCGGGCTTCTTCAAAAGCAATGGTTGCCTGGGTTGACAGATAATGAACGCCCCGATGTACATTGGCGTTCAGCTCCTTATAATATCTGGATTCAGCTTCTATGACTGACACCGGATGTTGAGTAGTGGCTGCATTATCAAAATATACCAGTTGTTTCCCGTTGACCTGCCGGGAAAGAATGGGAAACTGACTGCGGATTTCTGACAGTGTTTGTTTCATGGTGCAAAGATAAGAATTTTAATGGCGCCCTGCGGTTAACACATTATTGATATCCATGTTATATATCAGACATTATCAATGTTCAAAAAAATCCTTTACTTTGAAGAAAAATTCAAGAATGAAAAAGTTTTTACACATTTTGTTTGCATTCCTGCTTTTAAGCAGTTTATCGATGGGAGCATTTGCAGAAAGCACCGGAAAGAAACCCGGCAAATTATTGAAGAAATTTGCAGCCCGTGTTGAATCACATGATGTAAAGGGTGTCCTTGCATTATTGGATGGATCATACAAGCAGGTGCAGCTGATTGGAATGCATAAAAATGATACAACGAAATTCATCAATGAACTTTTCTGTGGCTACAGTACGGCCGATAATAAAACATTTATCTGTGCCAATATCAGCAATATTAAAAAGTGCTCATTCATGAGATTGGGGAAATTTGACAGCGACACAAAAAGTCCGGCCTATGCTTCGGTAAATTACCGGATTGATACTTTCGATGGTCAGAAAATCAAAATCAGTCTTGTGGTTGTTCGTATTACTACTAGTACTGGTGTTTTGTTCCGTCTGGCTGGTGCCGTTGGTTGATTCAAATAAATAAAAATGGGTTGCTATGAGCGATATCAAGGAACTGAAACGGGTTTATCTCGATAAAAAAACACGGATATCGGCAGTAGGTCAGAAAATTCCGGTTGTTGCCTTTTTGCTTATGTGGGCTGTACTGCTTGGTTTGATGGTATATATGTGTATTACGTCGTATTATCTCGTGTTTCTGATTATGGGACTTATATTTGCCTTGTGCGGATACCTGACTTTCCGCTCTCTCCGCATCATGCGAAAAGTGTATGCCGATGATCAATTTATGTACATCCGATGCAAAGACGTTGAAGAAAAAGTGCCTTTTGAACAGATTTACGCCGGAAGCAAGCCTGCCATCCGTTTGGTATCGGCGCTTGAAGCAGTGAAGTTTTATTACAAAACTGAAAACGGGACGAAAAAAGTGGTGAAGTTTGTTCCGGCTCAGGTCAATCAGATGTACAATCAGTTCATCGATGCCATTGCGGCTAAAAATATCAATGTGAAAATCAAACGAAGTTTTCTTTGAACAATCCCAAGCCCTTAATCAGTGCGCTTTTGTTGAAATTTTGAACAGCAATCGACACATATTTTTTTCTTCGACGTAAAAAAAATTTTACTTTTGCACAAAATCAAAGGTTCATGAAAGACAATACAACAATTTCACGCTTATTTCTTGTTATTGCCATTATGGCGGTTTTCGCTTTCCTGCGCATATTTATCGAAATGCCCAATATTTCTCCGGTAGCAGCCATTGCTCTTTTTGGAGGAACGCTGATCAGCCGTAAAGGCTGGGCTATTCTTTTCCCATTGGTCATTTTGTTTGCAAGCGATGCGGTTCTTGGCTTCTATAGTCCTTTCCTTATGGCTTTTGTGTATGGTTCGTTTGCATTGATAGCTGTTGTAGGTCTCTGGCTCCGCAAGCACATGAAGGTTCATAATGTGGTTCTTGCATCACTGGCTTCTTCAGTACTGTTTTTTGTTGTTTCTAATCTTGGTGTCTGGGCCGAAGGTCTTTGGTACCCGATGACAGTGACCGGATTGACTGAATGCTTTGCAATGGCTATTCCGTTCTTCCGTTACGAATTGGTTGGAACTCTCGGCTTCACCCTGGTATTCTTTGGAGTTTATCAGCTTGCCACAACCCGCATCAGCGCTTTCAAAGCTGCATAAATACAAAGTCATTTTTACGCAAAAGGCAGCATCGGTTCCGGTGCTGCTTTTTTTCGTGGCGTAGTTGGGGAAATGAATGCAGTAAAAACTGCCGGTACTTTTGCAAATGCGCTTATTGCAACAAAAACTACAACTTTCTCAAACGATCCGACCGTCCATAGTCCGCAATGCAATGGAATTCGCCGCGGCGAAATGGAAGAGTCGGTTGTGGTGAAGCGTTGTTTTTGTTCTGAGGTTTGCTCAGAACGAATACACAACCTCAATTCCACCACTCGCCGAATAATAGCGGTACCAGCTCTTTTCAGGAAAATCTAGTTTTACCCAGTGTTGCAGAAACGACATGTAATTCAGATCAGCGCGCATGCTCCAGCTTTCGGCCAGTTTGTATTGCGCAAACAATCCGGCAGCAGCATTCAGTATCAATGGGCGAAAATCGCTGCCGTCTTTTTTTTCAACAATGGAATAACTGTCCAAAGCTGCTTCGAAATGGAAATCGGCTTTGCGACGTATTGAAAATATATGCGCAGCACCAAACTGAAGATATGGGCCAAAGTTGAATTTGTCGTGACTGATCATGCTGAATTGAACCTTTGCCGTAGCATTCATGTAGCGGTAGCGATAATCGTCGGATTGCGTGAGACCAACATATTCATTGCCTGAACCAGCGTTTAATGAATCCATGTGCAATATAGATTTTTCCTGCAGCCTGTTCCATGACACATCTGCACCGAAAGAGAAACGCCCGAAGCTGTGTGAATAGCCCAGTGTGGCATTGTAAAACATTCCGTTTTCCTGTTCATGAATCAGGGCGTCGTAGATGTCAATCAGTGTTCCGCCATTATCAATCAGCTGAAAGCCCGATGTGCCGCCGTTGAAATGCAGGTTGAGATGATTGTTCTGGGCAAATCCAAAAACAGACATGAGAAGAAATACGAAACAGATTTTTTTCATTTGTTTATTTATTGAAATATTTATGTGCGTTTCGCTTTATCATTAATTACGGTTATTCAATTACCAGTTTTGAAACCTGCATTCCATCTTCAGTCTGCAGTTGCAGAAAATAAATGCCGGCAGGAAGGTCGCTCACAGAAATGCTTCCGCTGGTGTAATCCGATTGCATCAACTGTCCGGTTGAAGAAAAAACGAAGTACTGAACATTGGCTCCGGAAGCGTCGTTCAAATAGATCATATCGTTGGCCGGATTTGGATAAAAATCAATGTTTTCTGAGTTTACTGTTTCTTTCATACCTGCGCTGACCGGAATAATATTAAGCACAATTCCTTCGAGTACACCCATGGAGTAGGGGAACGTTGGATCGGGAACGAGCCACCAGCCATCGTTTGATCCACCCCATCCGAAATTGATGTGAAAATAACCGTCGGCGCGGTAGCCATCCACCACTACATTATGACCTACACTCCAGGCATCATCCACCACAGCCAGATGTGCCGGCCAGCCACTTTTCATATTGCTGATCAGCGTGGCATACATTAATGAATCGGTGTTTTCGTGCAGTTCGCAACTGGTAAAACCAAAACGCTGATAGGCAGCGTAGGCCTGACTTATAGCGTAGGTGCCGGATCCTGCCGACGAATACACCTGTGTACATGCGGTTCCGCAGGCAAATACAATGGCTGCCGCTGTTGATGCGGTGGCGTCGAGTCCTGATTGATACAGAATATCCGCTGAATCAAGCCATTCATTTAAATCCGGAAACGTTGGAAAACTGAGCGAATCCGCGTCATCGTCGATGTCGTATTTCCGGGTTCCGTAGTTGTGATAATAATCGTCTCCATCATCAAAGCGTGTATTCTGGGTTGTTTTCAGATAGTTGACAATCTGTCCCATGGCTATGGCCGGACAACCGGCATAGCTGCGTGTGCCGGTTGCTGGATCCATCGGACACATCAGATTGTAAGGCGCAGTCTGTGTCCAGTGTGATTCGACCCAGCCGCCTGTGCTGGTAGTGCCCGAATCGGGCCAGTACTGCAGTTTTGGCGATTGTGAAATTCCATCGCAGAGCTGGTTCCATTGATTGGCAATAATGTTTTTGTGCTGGTTTGTCAGTAACGAAGCTTTACCAATTCTGTTGGAAATATCCTTGTCGAGAATTTGTGCAAACGGCATGGATTCATCGAATAGCGATGTGGCGGACCAGGCAATGACCGGTGATACATACTTGCTGGCCGACACAATCACATAGTGATGCGGAGCAGCATTGACAATATAATACAGTGTGTCGCCGGACGAATCCAGTCGTGGAAAAACTCCTTGTATCGTGCAACCCAGCTTGTTCTGCGAAAAGAATTCATTGGCGGTTGTTTCAGCTTTAATAATTGAAATCTGCTGTGCCGACACTGAAAGCGAAATCATGCCCAGTAAAAAAAGTATCCCCCTTTTCATTGTGTTTTTTGAGCGCAATGTAGAAATATTTCGTGTATTGAGTATAAGTGTATCAAAATTTTATACGAACAGGTGGAATGTGTATATGAAATTTTGTCAATGATTAAAACTTAAATGATTAAATGACTAAATGATTAAATGACTAAATGATTAAATGACTAAATGATTAAATGACTAAATGA
>DAOPKE010000055.1:7844-19115 GCA_035390965.1 Bacteroidales bacterium
TAAATGATTAAATGACTAAATGATTAAATGACTAAATGATTAAATGACTAAATGATTAAATGGCTAAATGATTAAATGGCTAAATGATTAAGTGAAGGATTGTGGTTAATGGTTATTGGTTATTGGTGAGACCGCCGTGGCGAATAGTGCGGGAACAAGGACCACTAAAGCTTAAAAACTTAAGACTTAAGATATAGTATGAGAAAAATCCTTTCAGCGTTAAGCCGCTTCGCAAGCCGCATGCCTTATTTTTCGCTGGTTATTTCGCGGTCGCAGATTTTGCGAATGAATGCAATGATATTGTCTGATTCGCTTTCCCAATATGTATAGTCGTGTCCGAAGTTTTTGGGAAAATGCGTAACCGGTTCAACTTTACCAATTTTCAGCAAGGTTTTATTCAGTGTGTCGGATTGTAGCCAGGGCACCACGCGGTCTTGCTGTGCATGACCTATGTAGATGGGTAATGTCCATTTGTCAGCATTGAGCAGCATATTGTCTTCGCCTTTCCAACGCTCCGGGTATTCTTCGTAGCTTCCGTAGAAATAGGTCATCAGGTTATCATCGGACATGAGCGTTTGATCATAATCACCAGAAAGAACGACAGCGCCATCAAATACTTCCGGAATATCGATTCCAACAGCAAAAGCGCCTCTTGCACCTGTTGAGAGACCAACAATAAAATTATTTGCTTCCTGAGTAAATAATTTAAATGAGTCGCGCAGATGAAAAATAACAGTATCTGTAAGCCAGGAACGTAGAGGTTGTTCGGCCATTGTTGGCAGTGTTTCGTCGTAGGTTTGCGATGCATACATGCTTTTCCCCATATCGGGAATGATGATATTAAAACCGGCATCGCGCAGTTTTTTGCAGAGTGTTGTTTGTTCGCACCAACCCAATGGCGGAAGATTCCATCCATGCAGTAGCAGTATATTGCCTCGGCTGAAAAACGTGTTGGCGGGGATCACATATACTTTTCGGTCGCCGTCAAGCCAGGGAATATTCAATGTAGTATCAGGCGGACGTTGGACAGAAGCGAGGATAGAGCCTGTATTTTGTAGTAATTTTCCTGTATTATCTGTGGAACACGAAGTCATGACGACAACAATGAACAAAAAAACAACAGCGAAATTTCTTTTAGTTTTAGATTTTGTGGACATGTAAGAAAAGTTTTCAACAACACTTTTTGAAAGGGTAAAAATATATATTTTTATCGAAACGAAAATTTCAAAGAAAAAGAAAGGTATTTATGTCTCAGTTTGTGCATTTACATTTGCATACCATTTATTCTGTTCTTGATGGTGCGGCCAACATAAAAACGCTGCTCAAGCGGGCTGCAGCATTGAACATGAAAGCTGTAGCAGTAACCGATCACGGTCAGATGTTCGGCATACTTGAATTTGTGAGCGAGGCAAAAAAGGCCGGCATCAAACCCATTATCGGTTGCGAAACATATGTTGCGCGCAACAGCATGGATCAGATGTCGTCGAAGGAAGACCGCAGCGGGCATCATTTGGTGTTATTGGCCAAAAACATGCAGGGCTATCGCAATTTGGTCAAATTGGTTTCACAGGCCAATCTGAAGGGGTTTTTCTATACTCCCCGCATTGATAAGGATTTGCTGACCAAGTATCACGAAGGGCTTATTGCTTCATCGGCCTGTCTGGGGGGTGAAATACCGCAGTTGATCATGAATCGTGGAGAGGACGAAGCATTAAAATCTGTTGAATGGTTTAAAAATCTTTTCGGTGATGACTTTTATCTTGAAATGATGGATCATGGACTGCCGGAACAGAAACAAGTGAATGAAGCATTGGTGCGCCTCTCGCAAAAAACAGGTGTTAAGTTGATTGCCACCAATGATGTGCATTATGTGCATAAGGAAGATTTTGAAGCACATAAAATTCTTATCCGGATCAACACCAACAAGGATGACAATGATGATTTATATTACACTGGCAATGAGTATCTGAAGTCATACGATGAAATGTATTCATTGTTTGCTGAACATCCCGAAGCATTGTCCAATACAGTCGAAATTGCAGATAAAATAGAAGAGTTCAGCATTGAGCATGATGTAATGCTGCCGGTTTATCCAACACCAAAAGAGTTCAGCAGTGACTATGAATACATGGCTCATCTGGCGCGTGAAGGTGTGAAAAACAGGTATTCTGAATTCACCGATGAAATTAAAGACCGGCTTGATTTTGAATTGGCAACGATTGAAAAAATGGGTTTTGCCGGTTATTTTCTGATTGTACAGGATTATATCCGAAAAGCGCGCCAAATGGGCGTTCTGGTGGGGCCGGGCCGTGGAAGTGCTGCGGGTTCTATTGTTGCATATGGTCTTGGAATCACAAATATAGACCCCATCAAATACAATCTGCTGTTTGAGCGATTTCTCAATCCCGATCGTATCTCCATGCCTGATATCGATGTTGATTTTGATGATTATGGACGCGATTCCGTTATTGATTATGTAATCAAACAATATGGTGCTGAGCGGGTAAGTCAGATTATCACCTTTGGTAAACTCGGCGCCAAATCATCGATTAAGGATGTAGCACGTGTGATGGGCGTTGATCTCGCATTGTCGAACCGTATTACAAAACTGATCCCAGATGGGCCCAAGGTGACACTCGACGATGCCATGCGAAACAAGGATTTTGAAGATTTATACAATTCAAATCCGGATGTGAAAAAAGTAGTTGATATTGCGCGTACACTCGACGGTAATGTGCGCAGCACCGGTGTTCATGCCTGTGGTGTAATAATCGGGAAAGACGATTTATCGGATCATGTGCCGATGGCGCGTGCCAAAGATTCGATTCTTCCTTTGGTGCAATATGATGGCAGCGTTGTTGAAAAGGCTGGCCTGCTGAAGATGGACTTCCTTGGACTGAAGACACTTTCCATCATTAAAGATGCGCTTGAAATTATCAAAGAACGACACAATAAAACCATTGATATTGATTCCATTTCGCTCGAAGATGAGAGAACGTATAAACTTTATCAGAAAGGCGAAACCATCGGTACTTTTCAGTTTGAATCGGAAGGAATGCGCTCGTGGCTGAAAAAGCTCAAACCTACCTATATCGAGGATCTGATTGCCATGAATGCCTTGTTCCGTCCCGGTCCTATGGGGTTTATACCGAATTTTATTGCACGAAAACACGGTGTCGAAACTGTTGATTATCCGCATCCTTTGGCAGAGCAGGTTTTGAAGGACACTTACGGCATTATGATTTATCAGGAGCAGATCATGTTGTTGTCGCAGCGCTTGGCCAATTTCACCAAAGGTAAAGCTGATGAACTTCGCAAGGCCATGGGTAAAAAGAAGATGGATATTATTGATCGTCTTCGCGGTGAATTTATCGAAGGTGCAAAAGCCAATGGTATCGAAAAGGCACTTGCCAACGAGATTTATGACACAATGGCGAAGTTTGGTGAGTATGGATTCAACAAATCGCATTCGGCTGCATACACGGTTCTGGCCTATCAGACGGCATGGCTCAAGGCCAATTATCCGCCGGAATACATGGCTGCGGTATTGGGTCACAACCTCAACGATCTGAAAAAAGTTACTTTCTATATTAGCGAGTGCCGTCGCATGGGCATTGCTGTGCTTGGCCCCGACGTGAATGAAAGCTCGCTGAAATTTTCAGTCAACAGGGAAAACCAGATTCGTTTCGGATTGGCTGCATTGAAAAATGTGGGAGAATCGGCAGCTCAGTCTATCATTGATGAAAGAATTTCGAATGGGATGTATTCTGATATCAATGATTTTTTCAAGCGAAATAATTTTCGCAATGTCAATAAGCGTGCGCTTGAATCACTTGCCATGGCCGGAAGTTTCGACAATATGAATTCGCATCGCGCACAGTTTTTCAATATGGATGCAGATGGTGTTGTTTTTCTTGAAAAAATGATCAAGCATGCAACGCAGATGCAGGAAAAAATGAACTCTCAACAGGCGTCTTTGTTTGGTGAAATGGAAGAAGCTACTTTTCCTGTTATGGAATTACCTGCCTGTGACCGATGGAATCTTGATGATAAGCTGGCTCGCGAACTTGATGTGGCGGGCTTCTATATCAGTGGTCATCCTTTGGATGAATTCAGAAACGAAGTGTTGCATTTCAGCACGTATCAGATTCAGGAAATCTCTGATGGACTCGATGTGATGAAAGTGGGTACCGATCTTTTATTTTCCGGGGTGGTGAAAGATTTGCAGGAGCGTCGCGATAAAAATGAAAATTTGTATTCGTCGTTTACTTTATTTGATTATTCAGGCGAAATGAGTCTGCGTGCATTTAAGGATGACTATGTAAAATTCAAGCCGATACTTGAGAACGGACAGAAAGTGTTTGTTTATGCAAAAGTAGATGCAGGGCGCTTTGGGCGTGATCCGGATTCGCGCGAATTGCGGCTGCAGAATATTTCAAAACTGGCAGGTTATTTCGATCAGAAAATCGCAGCTGTGCTTTTTCATGTTCCTATGTCCGATATTTCGGCCGATGGCACACGGCGCATTGAAGAAATAATCAGTGCGCATCCTGGAAATATAATTATCAAATTTCTGATGCTTGATCCGCAAAACAAGGAAGTGGTCAAACTGAGCAATCCTTACATGAAAACCGATGTAGAGGGCATTTCATTGCTGGCCGATCTGGAATTTATTATTGCTTATGATGTAAAAAGCACCATTCTTAACTCGGTGATACCCTTCAGGAAAAAACTGATTGAAGAAGAACCAACCGCTGCTGTGGTTGAAATTTCCGAAGATGTCAATGCTGATGAATATCAGGAATAGCAATTAAAAACGGATTTGTTTTTTCGTCAGATTTGAGTAATTTTGTATTTGTTCTAACCTTAAACCTAAAATATTTATGGCACATCAATTTACCGATGCTGAATTCGAAAAAGACGTTTTGCAAAGCGACGTTCCCGTTATTGTTGATTTTTGGGCAGAATGGTGCGGACCTTGCCGCATGATTGGTCCGATCATCGAAGAACTTGGGACAGAGTATGCAGAAAAAGCTAAAGTCGGCAAGGTCAATGTCGATGAAAACCCACAGATTACTTCGCAATTTGGCATCAGAAATATTCCGACTGTTTTGTTTTTCAAAGGCGGACAACTGGTTGATAAACATGTCGGAGCTGCTTCGAAACGTATTTTTGAAGAAAAATTGCAGAAACTGCTTTGATAGACTGGAATGATAAACGTCTGCAGCAGTTCGGCTATCTCGGATTGCGTGCACGACAGGTTGTAGAAGGATTTATAACGGGGCTTCACAAGAGCCCCTTTCATGGTTTTTCGGTTGAATTTTCGGAACACAGGCAATACAATTCAGGTGAAAGCACGCGTTTTATTGATTGGAAATTATTTGCCCGAAGCGAAAAACTTTTTATCAAGCGTTTTGAAGAAGAGACCAATCTGCGCTGTCGCATTATAATTGATGGATCGTCTTCCATGTTGTTTCCCGGCGACAGCAGCCAGCCGCAGGAATTGCAAAGCAAATATCATTTTTCGGTTTTTCTGGCTGCAGTGTTCATGATTATTTTCCGGCATCAACGCGATGCTGTCGGACTTTCGCTCGTTAGCAAAGAGCTTGAAACGCATACGGCTGCCAAATCAACATTTATTCATCATCAGTATCTGATGAGTATTTTGCAACAACATCTTGATAAAACAATCAAGGAGCCGTCTTCTGAAACTCGCCTGGTACCTGCCTTACATGAAATTGCTGAACGGATTCATCGTCGTTCGATGGTGATTATTTTCAGCGACCTTTTCGATGCAGCACACAATCCCGATGCTTTGCTTGATGCTTTGCAGCATTTACGACACAACGGAAATGAAGTGATTATTTTTCATACGCTCGATAAAAAATTCGAGGAAGATTTTGAATTCGGCAATGTGCCCCATAAGTTTATTGATCTCGAAAACCGCTCTGTGATTAAGATACGTCCAGCTGAGGTCAGAGAAATGTATCAGAAGAATTTTGCAAAACTGATGAACGAAATTCGCACAAAGTCACCGCAGTATGGTGTTGATTATATCGAAGCAGATCTGAATCTTGGACTCGAAGGCGTTTTACTGCCTTTTTTCGCCCGTCGAAGAATGTGATTCCGCCAGCTTTTTGTAGTGTTTCATTTTTGAATACAGAAAAATAATTGTCAGAAACAGTATCAGTACAACTCCTGATGCAAGTCCAATAATAATACTCTTCGCTGATGTGTCAGCATGATTTGTTTGTGTTTTTTCAACGGTGTTTGTCTTTTGAATATTTGTTGGCTCATCAATGGCAGTCGCCAGTTTCTGGTATTTCAAAGCATTTTCAAAATCATTCAGTGCAGAATAATTGTCGCTCAGTAATTGCAAAATGTCATTCAGTGCGGCATTGTACTGCATGTCGATTGCAAATTCATAGGCATTGAGCAAATACAGGTTTGCTTCTTCGTATTTTTTGTTGTCCGACAGCACTATGCCTTGTTGCATCAGAGCTTCGCATGCCATCAGATTATTGTTTGTTTCAACGCATTTGTCAAGGGCTTCAAAAAGCCAGTATTCGGCGCTGTCTGGTTTGTTTTCATCATACAGAAGCTTTGAATAGTAAATCTGTGCCTGAATTAATCCCAAGTCATTCTGATATTCTCTGCTGATATTCACGGCATGTAAAATCAGCTTTCGCGCTTGACCGAAATTGCCGATCAGCCGGTAATTATCGCCCAGACTTGTCAATACCAGTGGAAGGTTGCGTTTGTCGTTTACTGAAGTGAAATATTCAATGGCCTTTATGTAGTATTCATTTCCTTTCGCCATATTGCCGGTTTCGGTATATATGCCGCCAATGTTAAGCCAGGAAGCAGCAACACCGTACATATTGCCTGCTTTTTGATCGATTCCTTCTGAAAGCAGATAATAATGCAGTGCCTTTTCATAATCCTGTTTGAAATGATAGAGTTCGCCCAGGTTGTTCAAACCAAAAGCCATGCCTGCTGTATCTTTGATTGAAATATCAATGCGGAGACTGATTTTGTAATATTTTTTGGCATTGGCAAAATCACTTAATGCGTGATACACCATGCCTATATTGTTGGCGGCTGCCGACATCCCTTTTAAATGATTTATTTTTTTATACAGATAATAGCTTGTCTGTAAAGAATGCAGCGCGCTATCGAAATCACTCAGATAATATTGCGCCAAGCCAACATTGAAGAGACTTGCAGCCATTGTTGACGTGTCTTTTTCCAGAGATGAAATTTTCAATGCGGTTTTCGCAAAAATCAGACTTTTCTTATTGTCGGTATTACTCCATTTTTCCGATAAGGTAATGAGTGAATCAGCCGAAATGAATGCATTCTGTGCTGAGGCAGCAGAACCAGAAAAAATCAGCAGAAATAATATTATAATATTTTTCTTCATGAATAAACAAAAATACAATCTTTTTTGAATTTTGATGATATTAAACAGAAGCGACGTATAAAACTGCCGGCCGATGCCAGAGGGATCGCATATTATCAGTATTGTCAGAATATCAAGGGCCTGCGAAAAAACACGTAATACCGACGAAAACTACTCCTGTCGGTATTAATAAAATGAAATACATGATTTTTTTTAGATTATCATATATTCAAATTGACATAATTATTCATTTTTGTCTTGTCGCCTCGAATATAGCGCAGCTCCGACTTTTTCAGCAGGCCTTATATAGTTTTTTATTTGCGATTCAGCATTTCAAAAAAAAATCAGTCTATGTTGATTTCAATGTATTGCGACAAACCGTTTTTATTCAGCACAACAGCTTTGAGTACGCATTTTTCCGCATCGCTGAAACGCACCATTCGTACTTTATTTTTGGCTGCAATGTCGGTAATACAGCCGCCAGTGATGTTCCAATAGACTTTATCGACGTTTGTCACTGGTGTTATTGCAAAGATATTCTGTGTCTGTTTTTCAATTCTGAAAGTGTTAATGGTCAGTTGTGCGTACAGAAAACTGTCGATGGCCGCTGTTATGAGTGACAAGTCCTGCGTATAGTTGTTGTGTTCGTCAAACTGCGGTTCATGGCCGCCACCGGGAATTGTAAGCAGTGAGACGGGAAATCCCATCGCTGAAGCTTTTTTAAATATGGGTTCAGAACCATATACTTTATTTGAGAAAAAAGCTGAATATTGTTCGCCAACATTGCTGAAAGGATAGCTGTGCCCGTAAGGGACGATAGCATCTGAATCGCCGTGAATGAGCAGTAGCGGCATTTGCTCGAATTCGTCCATCATTTCAATATCGGTAAGTGCACCCCACATATTGATGACGCCTTTCAACCGATATTTTTCTTTAAAATAATTTCCAGAGCAGTCAATACATCCCAGGTCTTCCTGAAGCATGAGCAAATTCCCCTCAATACTTTTATAGGATTCGGATTCGGCCATGAATGCCGTTTTCAAGGCAATAAAACCTCCGGCACTGTTGCCGGCTATAAAAATATGATCAGGGTCGATGCGATATTTGTTTTTATGTTTCACCAGATATCGCAGTGCTGCACGTGAGTCTTGTACCGCACGATAGATGCATCGTTCGAGATTTGAATAAGCTCCCGGAATAAACAAATAACCCAGCCGGTAATTGATGCTTGCTACCACGTACCCACGTTTTGCATAGTGAATGGCGAGTTTTTGCTGAAATGAATCACGCTTGTCTCCAACAATAAAAGCTCCGCCGTGAATCAGCAGCAGGAGCGGTCTTGATGTGGCTGAGTCGTTTTGGGGCTCATATATGTCAAGCATCAGCGAAAGTTCTGTGGTTAGCAAATTGTTGCCAAGCTCACTCAGCACGTCAGAAATGATTTGCGGATATGATTCCGCATTCATGTCCTTGACTTTTTTTGATGTGTAAAAACCTCTTACTGAGCCATATTTAACCTCTTTTCGTGAAACTTTTTTTGCGATATTATTCAGATATCTTTTTTTTGTGGCGGGTAAAGTAAAAGTGGGTTGTAGTTTAAAAACCGTTTTTTGGCGACCTTCTTTTTTCTTAATAAAAATGAGATCAAAGCCCGAAATATTCCATTTCCCATCGATTGTTTCTGATGAGTTTTCAAAATTGATTTTAAGAAAATCGTTGCCAATGCTTACTTTTCCAGGGCTTAGCATCGATTGGTTTTTGTCATGAAAAGCTATTCCTTCTGCCGTTTTGTTTGTGGCGGATTGAAATTTGAAAAACCATTTTTCACCATTTATTTCGCCGGCATACCACTGTTGCAGTATGATTTTTGAAAAATCAGCATCGGATTTATGACTGCATGATGCAATGAGCCACGCAGCCAAAAGCCAAAGAAAAAACAATTTAAGGGCATGGAAATATCGCATATACAAACATAAAAATTTTTTCTAATATAATCAATATTATTGGTCAGGGTCAACGCATTTAAATGCAAACGAATACTTCTGATTGATGCATCTAATGGTACCTTCAAGCATGGAACATCAACCTTTTTTTTAATGAAATTCAGGAAGTTTTATGCATGTTTTAATGCGTTGTCCCCGTGTTATTAATGAATCTGAAATCATAATAAAATTGAAACTCCGAAATATGGTCAGAAAAAGAGTTCAAAATCATGATAGTTACATTTTATTGCACTCTACCCGTCAGATGCATGCATTCGGTTCAATCATTTTGGATGACTCCGGATGTTTCATTGAATAAACCATTCCGTACCTGACGGCACGAGCTGGCGTTCTTTTTTGTTCTACCAATATTTTGTCCCTACGGGACAATAGCAGCTTAGTCTGCTGTTTCCCTTCTGGCTACGAATTCCGAGACAAATTCGCGTTGCTTTTGTTGAGCTTAAATAACGCCAAAGCATTTTATACATCGGTGCCATCATTTTTGGAAGATTCCGGAGGAGTCGCATATCTGTAGCCCATAAATACACAAAACCACGACTCCGGAGGAGTCACACATAAAAATCTCCGTATTATATGCCTGGCATACTCTTATACCAAAACGATTGATACATTATTGCAATCAATTTTGGAAGACTCCGGAGGAGTCACATATCTGTAGCCCATAAATACACAAAACCACGACTCCGGAGGAGTCACACATAAAAATCTCCGTATTATATGCCTGGCATACTCTTATACCAAAACGATTGATACATTATTGCAATCAATTTTGGAAGACTCCGGAGGAGTCACATATTTGTAGTCAATGAATACACAAATGACGACTCCAGCGGAGTCGCATATAAAAAGCTACGTCCTCTGACAATGCATGTATATATGCGCCCTCGCAGAGGTTGATGGTGTTTAGCCGTTTTGAAAATATAATACTGATTACGCTTTTCCGACATAAAGAAAGTTGATCAGAAAAAATATTGGTAGCAACCGAAAACAACATGATTCCGTGCAGGTACAGGACAATTTTATTCAATGGGATTGTTTCGATGCCAAGTTTTCGCGGCAGGCACGGAGAGATGTAATTCTTCTTGTAAGTTAATCACATAAAAGATTACAGAATCAAAAAATCAAATGACAACAAGAACCATTTTCAGTTTCTCAAGTTCTTTGAGAATAGTCTGAATGGATTGTCTTGCACTTTCAAGTTCAATATCAATCTGCGTTTTAAGCTCATTGAAGCGGCCTTTCATATTCTTGAAAAGTCCGGAATAATACTCGATGCCATCAATCATATTTTGCGAAAAAGACTGAATGGATTTCGGCTGCAGTTTATTCTCAGCATTGCAGAAAGACTCAAATTTTTGTTTGAGAACATCGAGATACATATGCAGTTCATTGATAAAAACATGAGGCCGGTCTTTTCTTGAAACAACATTGGAGCGGTTGTAAATATGATCAGTCATTTCCTGAAGAGTCATTTCTTTGGAAAAGTAAGCCAGATTTGGACCAGGACAAACAGAGACGCCATCGCCTTCAAGTTTTGTATCCAGGCCATTCACCAGCAGAGCCGAAGTTCCAAGTCCAACGCAAATGCATGCTTTTTCAACAATCTTGCGATATTCAACCGCGTATTTTTCAGGAGGAAGATTAAGAGCGTCGAGTTCTTTTATTTTAGCCGCCTGATAAACATTTGATCCGGCGCAGATATTGTTTCCGCTTTTATCGACATTGAGTGCCAGATTTTTCTTGTGGCACGGACTGCCAGGTTTTCCGCTTTTGATGCGTTCTTCCTGTTCCAGTTCCTTGCTGTTTCCTCTTAAGGGCACCTCTAAAAACTTGTTTTTTTCTTAGTGATGCGATGCAAATATAAGC
>DAOPKE010000056.1:0-13845 GCA_035390965.1 Bacteroidales bacterium
CTCACAATCATTATCAATAAATCACCGACACGATATACGTCACGCACTTTTCCGTTATAAACAGTCTGCGACGTGCTGAACTGAAACTGAGTTTTTACGAGGTCTTTCATAAGTTTTTATGGATTGAAAATGTACTGTTCAAGTTTGTTCAATTGCAGGTCATAGACCTGATTATTGAAAGATGTACTTATCCAAAGCTCGCTTGATGACAAACGACGGATGGTGTAAATATTTTTTTCGGCAAAGGCCGGAATCAGCGCATAAAAATATTGTGTAACATTGTTGTAAACAGGACTCACCGGCAAGCCCATCGAAAATTCCGTACTTTTCTCATTCATTTCCACAAGCGACGATGATAATTGCGATGAGCTTCTGTTTTCTTCGACAAGAATGGCATAAATTTCTTCCCGGCTACCGCTCATCGAAATTTTCAAATCGGTTGAATCATTATAATAATCGTTTATATATTCAATTCCATCAATTTTAATGGAAGAGAATTCCCATAGACCTATCAGCCGTTTTTCAGCAGAACGGAAACTGACAGCGGGGCCATCATCGTATTTACCGCAGGCAGAAAGTAATGCAGAGACAGCAAGAATCAAAAATAATTTATTTACTATTTTCATTGGGTTGTTCGGTTTCGTAAGCATTAATAATTTTTGTAACTATCGGATGACGAATCACATCGCTTTTGTCAAGAACGACCACAGCAATTTCAGGAATATTCTTCACCATGTTGACAGCGTGAATCAGGCCACTGGCCTGAGTTCGCGGAAGGTCGATCTGTGTCATATCCCCAGTGATAATGAATTTGGAATCCTGCCCCATACGAGTTAGAAACATTTTCATCTGCATACGGGTGGCATTCTGGGCCTCATCAAGAATCACAAAACTTTTTTCCAGCGTTCGCCCACGCATAAATGCGAGGGGTGCAATTTCAATAGTACCATCTTCGAAATAGCCCAACAGTTTCTGCTGCGGCAACATATCATTCAGTGCATCATAGAGGGGCTGAAGATAAGGATCGAGTTTTTCGCGCAGATCACCCGGGAGAAAACCCAGATTCTCTCCAGCTTCAACAGCAGGTCTGGTAAGGACAATGCGACGCACTTTCTTTTCTTTAAGCCACTTAACAGCCAATGCTACAGCAGTATATGTTTTTCCCGTTCCGGCAGGACCCACTGCAAACAACATATCGGATGATTGTATTTTTTCAACCATCTTTAACTGATTGCGGGTACGTGCTTTAATGGGCTGACCGCTGCGACCATAAACAATTACATCGGCAGGCATCTGAGCCATTGGTTCGGCAAAAACCGCTTCAACGCCCATGATTTGTGCAATGTCATTTGACTTTAAATCGCCAAAAACATCAAAATGCTTCAACAAATTTTCAAACCGTCGCGAAAACTCTTCGATTTCGCCTTTCGGACCAAGAACTTTCACCATATCGCCCCTGGCAACTATTTTCAATTTGGGAAATATCTCCCGGATTTGATTCAGATGCGCATCGCCTACCCCATAAAAAGCAGCATGATCGATGAACTGCAGGTCAAAAACACGTTCTGTTACTGACATTTATTTCAAGATTCGTGATGAATTACAAAATTTGTAATTTTGAAACAAAAATACTGATTTTGAATTTAAATCCGGTAACAATTACAAGCGATTTCGGTATCCGCGATTTTTATGCGGCAGTGGTCAATGGACGGCTCCTTTCGCTGCAGCCGGCACTCAATATTGTTACCGTGACTCATCAGATACGACAGTATGATGTGTTTCAGGCCTCAGTCATTGTGCGCAACATGTGGAACAGCTTTCCCGATGGAACAGTACATCTGGTGCTGGTAAACGGAACTTCGGGCAATCAGGACCGGCAGGTCGCCATTAAATACAAAAACCATTTTTTTGTCGGACCCGATAATGGACTACATGGATTGGTTTTCGATGAAAATCCTGAAATTATTGTTCATCTTAATTCAAATCCCATTGAGCATGAAACTTTTCCGGAGCTGGATGTTTGTACCAAGGCAGCAGTGCATCTGGCCGAAGGAAAAGACATACTGGAGCTCGGTTCAAAATCAGACAATCTGCTCGAATCCATGCCGTTTCGCCCGACAAGCGACAATAATACCATTAAGGGCATGGTAATTTATATTGACAATTACCACAATGCCATTACAAACATCACTAAAAAGATGTTTGACAAAATGAATAAAAAAAATAAGTATATTATTCGCTTCGGAAAATACTTTACGCAAAAAATTTCCCCTACTTACAATTTTGCTCCCGAAGCTGAACTGGTGGCTGTTTTCGGCAGTACCGGACTGTTGGAAATAGCGCTTTATCAAACTTCAGCCAGAGAACTCCTGGGCATTCGTGTGAATGATGTTGTGCGCATTGAGTTTGAATAGACTAATTGAAAGGTTGAGGTTGAGGCTGAGGTTGAGGTTGAGTAGCTATCAGCTTCCAGCGAAGTCCCGTCTGCAGGATACGCAATCATCAGCTGGTAAGCTTTGAGATGTTTTTTTGAAATTCACAGGCCTTGTTCGTTGCGCGCTGTGCCTTGTAGCATTCTCTCCAACTCACTCAGGTCGCTTTCAGCGACGCTGAGAGGTTAAAGAAGTGGCTTTGTCGTTTCGGTCGTTACAAATGTTACAATTTTCCCCGGAATCAAATATTCTCACATGCGCGAACGCGCCACATCGGCGACTGTGTCAAGTTTTACGTGAAGCCGCACATTTGCACATCTATTTCGTATTTTCTTATATGCATTATCAATATTCAATTAACTTTGCACCGCTAAAAAAACTTCCGATGTACGCATTATTCAAAAAGGAAATCAGTTCATTTCTGCATTCGCTGATTGGCTATATAGTCATCTGCGTCTTTTTGGCAGCCAACGGGCTAATTTTGTGGGTCTTCCCCAACAGCTTCAATATTCTTGGTTTTGGTTATGCCACGCTCGACGGACTATTTATTCTGGCGCCTTTTGTGTTTCTGTTTCTGCTACCTGCCATCAGTATGCGCAGCTTTGCAGATGAAATTAACACAGGCACCATCGAATTACTGATGACCAAACCCATCAGCGAAATGAAAATTATTGCAGCCAAATATCTCGCAGGCATAGTCATTCTCCTTTTTTCACTGCTCCCAACACTGATTTATCTCAACACCATTTCTCAACTCGCTGTTCCCAAAGGAAATCTCGATTTTGGGGGCATCTGGGGGTCATATATCGGACTGCTCTTCCTTGGCGCTTCGTTTCTGGCCATCGGAATTTTTGCATCATCGATATCGAAAAACCAGATTGTCTCTTTTGTAATTGCGGTTTTTCTGACCGCTTTCATGTACCTTGGATTTGAATTCATTTACGACAGTGGTATTTTTAAAGGCGCCGAACTGTTTATCAAATCAATCGGTATCAACGAGCACTATATTTCGATGAGCCGCGGTGTTATTGACTCACGCGACCTGCTCTATTTTCTTAGTCTGATTGCACTTTTTCTGATGTTAACCCGCCTTTCACTCGAACGTCGTAAATGGTAATAAGTATGGAAACGAAAACAAACCACGGGAGCAACAGAAAAAAAAGTCTTATTAGACTACTGGCTGGAATAGCCATCCTGATTGTGATTAATCTGGCCGGAACACTGGGCTTCTTTCGCCTTGACCTTACTCAGGAAAAACGTTATACTCTTTCCGATAACACCATCGATCTGCTCAAAAAAGTAGATGATATTGTATATTTCCGCATTTATCTTGAAGGGGAACTGCCGGCTTCATATACAAAACTGCGCAATGCCATTCGCGAAACCCTTGATGAATTCAGGGCCTACAACAAAGCCAACATCCAATACGAATTTATCGACCCCACCGAAGGCAAGGACAAACGCACTTTGAATGAATATTACAACGAATTGGTCGAAAAAGGACTGCAGCCATCTGTCGATCGTCAGCAAAGCAGCTCTTCGAGCGAGCAAAGAATCATATGGCCAGGCGCCCTCGTTTCGTACAAAACAAGAGAAACGGCCATCAATTTTATTCAAACCGGACAGCAAACCGATAAGGAAGTACTCATTAACGAATCGCTCGAATCACTCGAATTCAATTTGATTGATGCCATCCGCCGATTGTTTGTACGTAAAAAACCCAATATTGCCTTTATAGATGGCCACGGAGAATCAAGTGCCATGATGACCGAAGACATCACCCGAAGTCTGACCGATTACTACAACGTTCAACGAGTAACAATCAACCAGCAGCTCAAATCACTCGATAAATTCAAAACCATTATAATTGCCGGACCAGACTCAGTTTTTGATGAAAAAGACAAATTCATCATCGACCAGTTTGTGATGGATGGAGGGCGTGTTCTTTGGCTGGTTGACGGAACAGCCACCAATATGGATTCACTGCAGTCGAGTTCTGAAACAGTGGCTGTTGCCAATGAAATCAATCTGGAAGACATGCTGTTTAAATATGGTGTCCGCATCAACAATAATCTCGTGCTCGACATGAATAGTTGTCCCATTCCGGTAAAAACCGGCCAGATTGGCGATCAGCCACAATTTGAATATTTCAACTGGTTTTACTTCCCCAGTATTTCAAATACTGACGGACATCCGATAGTAAAAAACCTTAATGCCATTCGTTTTGAATTTGTGTCAGGCATTGATACAGTTGGATCCGGGGGTATTAAAAAGACTGTGTTGCTCACCTCATCGCAATACAGCAGAATAGTAAACACCCCGGCAGTTATCAGTTTACGCATGCTGACCGAAACTCCCGGACGTGAGTTTTTCAACAAACCCAAAATTCCGGTCGCTGTTTTACTTGAAGGAAATTTCAGCAGTGTGTTTACAAACCGCATCCCACCTGAAATTGCTGAAGACAAGGAAATTGGATTTTCGGAGTCAGGCAAACCATCCAAAATGATTGTTGTTTCAGATGGCGATATCATCAACAATCAGTTTGTTTACCGCAACGGACAATACTTCACTTATCCGCTCGGCTACGATCGTTTCACAGGCATCAACTACGGCAACAAGGATTTTCTGCTCAACTGCATGAATTTTCTTACCGATGAATCGAACCTGCTTGATATACGCTCACGCGAACTTAAAATACGTCTGCTCGATAAATCTCTGGTAACATCAAATCAAACCTATATTCAGTGGTCGAATGTGCTGGGGCCGGTGCTGATTATTGTAGCCATCGGGTTAATTCTTATGATATTCCGCAAAATCAAACTTAAAAGAAGCATATGAAAAAATGGCTGAAAAAATGGTATTTCTGGCTTCCATTGCTGCTGATTGTGGCAGTTTTCCTGACCGTTTTCATTACCAACCGTTCAAACACGACATTGAATCCAGGCGAAAAGAATTTTTCAATCACTGATACAGCTTCGGTTACAAAAGTTTTTCTTGCCGACAAAAAAAACAATTCCGTTCTTCTCGAACGCAACGACAGCAATGGCTGGATACTGAATAAAAAATATTCGGTGCAACCCGAAATGATAGAAGAATTATTATACACCCTCATGTATATTACTGTGCGGAATCCCGTTCCCAAAACACAATACGATGCTGTTTACAAGCAACTTGCAGGTTTTGCAACCAAAGTTGAAGTATATGCAAAAGTGTATCGGATTGATTTGATGGGAATTAAGCTGTTTCCATATGAAAAATGTATCCGTACATATTATGTGGGCTCAGCCACGATGGACAACACAGGATCGTACATGCTGATGGAAGGCGCCGAAATGCCTTTCATTATGCACATTCCAGGCTTTCGTGGTTTTCTCGAGCCACGCTATTCACCACGCGAACAAGACTGGCGAGACCATAAAGTGTTTCGTTACAACCTTACAGACATTGCCAAAATCAACGTAACATACCCAAAATATGCCGACAGGTCCTTTGAATTACTGAATCCGGATAACATCAACTTTTCGGTTAAAAACGAAATCAACGGCAAACTGGAAAATATCGATACGGTAAAAGTGATAAACTACCTAAACGCTTATACTGATGCGCGTTTTGAAGAGTTTCTGACAAATCTTCCGATTCAAAAACAGGATTCTATCCGAAAGTCTGCACCATTTTGCATCATCACTGTTACCGACCGGAAAAATGAGACCAACAGCATTTCTTTATATCGGATAAAACTGCCGGAGGGAAGCACCAATATTTCAGGTGAACCCATTGAATTTGATCCGGAACGGCTGTATGGAATCGTAAACGGAAAAGATCTCGTTTCAGCCCAATATTTTGTATTCGGACCCCTGATGCGCTATGCAAACGAATTTTTAGACTCGGATGGCGCACCAACAAACAGATCAGGTGAATTTGATACACTTTTCTGAAAAAACGTTTTTCTACATTCGTTTAATTCATTAATTTTGCACGAACAATAATATTAAGCTGCTATGAATTTCATTATTTCGAGCAATATTCTTCTGAAAGGACTGCAAAATGTAAGTGGTCTGCTTTCAAGCAACAGTCTGGTGCCCATTATTGAAAATTTTCTGTTCAGCACCGACGGAACCAAATTGCTGGTAACAGCCACCGACAACGAAACCCGTGCCGTGGTGGAACTGAGTCCCGAAAAAATCAACGGCACCGGCGCAGTGGCCATTCCACCGCGTGTTTTGCTTGAGACTCTCAAAACTTTTCCCAATATTCCCATCACCATCAATGTAAACGAAGAAACCTTCGCCGTTGAAATCAGTGCTGGTGATGGCGTTTATCGTCTGGCTGGCTACAACCCTGAAAACTATCCATCAATAGCAGCCATCGAAAATGCAAAATCTATTTCGATGAGCAGCATCGTTCTTCAAAATGCAGTGAGCAGCACCATTTTTGCCTGCGGCAACGATGAAATCCGTCCGCAGCTGATGGGTGTGTTCTTCGAGATCACACCGGACTACACCAATTTTGTGGCCACCGATGCTCACAAACTCGTTCGTTTCCGCCGCAACGACATCAAATCGGACGAAGCCCATTCTTTCATCGTTCATAAAAAACCGCTGAACCTGCTCCGAAACCTGCTTAATGGTTTTGATTGCACAGTTTCAGTAGAATTCAACAATACCAATGTTTCATTCCGTTTCGAAAACTATCAGGTTGTCTGTCGCCTGCTCGACGGCAAGTACCCGGCTTATGAAGGTGTGATTCCGAAAGACAACAATTACAAACTGGTCATCAACCGCAATTCGCTCATCAGCACGTTGAAGCGTGTGGCTATTTTTGCAAATCAGGCTTCGCATCAGGTTCGTTTCGATGTTAAAGGACAGGAACTCAATATTTCTGCTGAAGACATTGACTATTCAAACGAAGCAAAAGAGCGTCTGAACTGCATTTACGACGGAGCTGACATTGAAATCGGTTTCAATTCGAAATTCTTCCTCGAAACCCTTCAGACTCTGGCCTGCGAAAACATTACTGTAACGCTGTCTTCACCCACCAGAGCCGCCTTGCTGATTCCGGAAGAAACCAATTCGGCCGAGGAGGATGTACTCATGCTCATCATGCCTATTATGCTCAACGCATAAAATTGCACCTTATATTCTAAATGTCATCCTCAGGGATGACATTTTTTTTAAATTCGCTTCGGCACAGTTTTTAGTAAACCTAAAGTCATGAAAAGATTAAACACATTTTTTGCATTCATTCTGCTCAGCACTATAGTTATGGCGCAGCAGGATAAACTTCAGGAAACCCTGGCGGCGGATACTATTTTGTATCAGATTTATCATCATTTGCCAACTGGCTGGACCATGAGCATGGATGATACCAGTATTACAATTTACCGAATTGAAAAATATACACATGTAGAATCGGACTGCAGCACCATGAGTCTCGATAGTCTGGCCGCATTACCGAAAAATGAGACAGCTCTCATTCATTTTCTGTACGAAAACAAGTGGGATGCTGAAAGACTTTTCTGGACGAGAGAATCAAACGATAGTCTGAATATGATACTTGGATCTCTTCCTCAACAAATGGGCATTTCGCATTTGTATGACGCTGAAAAAAGCACAAGATCGAACCGTGTCTATACTGGAAAAAACAAGACTGAAAAAGAAAAAATCAATGCCTATTACAAAAGACGCGCACAGCTTGTACAACAAATCACAGCCATTCCAACATTCAATACCAGTCTGTTTAGTCTTCGTCAACGCAAACAAACAGCTCTTCAGAGACCTGGTGTTTGCATTTATCCTTTTGGCGTATATAAAGAAATGCTGGGAGTGTACATTGTAATAATGGATTATTGCAAAAATCCTTTGGATGAAAAATAATACCAAATAAAAATATAATACAGTCAATCAAAGCAATTTCATTGATTGTGTTGCTGACTGATGCCCGAGACCTCATGATTCTGTAAAAAACCAAGACCTGCCACACAAGCCGCCGGCCATGTGCTGAGTCTGACGAAGCATGGCAGATTGTGTATTATCAAGCATTGTCATAAGACACAGTTCTTTATATTCGACTCCTCCGGAGTCAGCCAAAATGATTGAACTGAAATACAAATCACTTTGGTATAATTGGATTTCTGAATAAAGGAGTCCCCCTTTAAAGAATTTGAAGCTTTTCAGGTCAAAAAAAAAGGTTATTCAAATGAATAACCTTTTTTTTCAGAACCGTTAACTCTTAACGACCTCCGCGAACCGGTTTACCAGTGTTGGTAGTTACGGTAGCAGTGTTGGTTGAAACAGTTGTAGTGTTGGTTTTCGGTTTGTAAGTACCGGTACCTTGTTTAGCAGCATTGGCAATGCTGTCTTCTTTTGCTTTAGCAATTGAATCCAAACGAGCCTGCTCGAGTTCTTCAGCTTTTTGGATGCTGTCTTCAGCAACTTTTGCAAGTGAATCAGCTTTGCGGATTGAATCCTGCTTTGCTTTTTCGTCATCTTTCTTGCTACCACCGCAAGAAACCAGCGCGAACATACCAGCGAGAGCTGCGATTACAAACAGATTTTTCATGTTTTTTTGGTTTAGTGGATAATAATCAATAATTACTTAACTTCTTCAGCTTTGGCTGAATCAGCATTCATGGTGTCAGCGGCCAGTTCTTCAGCTTTTTTGATGCTGTCTTTCATGATGCTGTCTTTCTTCAGTGAATCCTGTTTTGCTTTGTCATCATCTTTTTTTGATCCACCGCATGAAACAAGTGCGAACATGCCAACGAGGGCTACAATTGCGAATAAGTTTTTCATTCTTTTTTGGTTTTTTTGGTTTAACGGCACAAAAGTAATACTTTTTTTAATGATGTATCATTTTTTTGTACTTTTGTCAAACAAATAAAGTTGAAAACTATGAAAAAAACATTCTTAAAATTTGCAGTTGCTATTGCAGCAGTAGCATTCATCGGTGTTTCATGTACCGAAGATGACATCACGAACCCAACTATTACCATCACTGGCAGCGCAGCTGTTACCATTGACCTTGGTGACACCTATACCGATGCAGGCGCAACCGCCAATGATGACAAAGACGGAGATCTGACTTCACAAATTACTACTACTGGTACTGTAGATGTAAACAAAGTAGGCATTTATGAAATCGAATATACCGTTTCTGACGAAGCTGGCAACACTACAACCGAAACCAGAACCGTTACTGTTCAGGCCAACCGTCTTGCAGGTTCTTACAATGTGAGTTGTGTTATTACTGGTGCAGGTGCCGGAAATTATAACTTCGTAGAAGTTGTAACCGGATCTTCAGTAAACTACAACTATATTTATTTTGCTGATTTCTGCGGATTCCCGGGACTTCAGGTTCAAGGTACTGTAAGTGGCGCTGGCATTACTTTCAATCAGACAAAAAATTATGATTGGGATGATGATGGTACAGCTACAGATGCTACAATCACAGGATCAACACTCAGCGCTTTCACTGTAACCGCTGGTGCTACCCCAATTGCAGCTCTCTCAAGTCTTACCTATGTAATTGACTATGGTGCAAGCCAGATGGACAACTGTACATCAACCTACACCAAACAGTAATCTGTTTCTAAAAAAATTAAAAAGAGACTGTCCTGCCGGACAGTCTCTTTTTTTTTTATTTTTGAAGCATGAAACAGAGCCCGCAGCTGCGCCTGCTAATCAGATACCTTATATACTTTTCAGGCGTACTCCTGCTCATCACTCTGGTGCGCCTCCTGCTTTGGGCTTTCAATACCCATTTGTTTAATCCGGCTTCGGCAAAAACCTTTTTTAATGTACTATTCGGTGGAGGGCTTTTTGATTTCAGCACTTTTTGTCTGGTACATCTGATATTTATTCCTTTTCTTCTTGTACCATTTGCATGGCTGAATAAAAAAGTCTTCCGGATTGGGCGTTACACGCTTCTGTTACTGGCCGGGTTCGTTTTGCTGGCGCCTAATATCATCGATGTAATCTATTATCGCTTCACGCTGAAAAGAACCACTTTTGATGTTTTCAGTTTCATCGGGACCATGGAAAACGAAATCGGCGGGCTTTCCCTGCGCTTCCTGATTGATTTCTGGTACATGTTTATTGTATTTATTGTGCTGTTTGTTGGCTATATATTTCTGATCAAACGTACAATACTGAATAAAAAGAACCGTGAAATTGCGGTAAAATACAAATACCAACTGCCGGTTGCGCTTTTGTTTTCTGCCATTTTGATTATGGGAGGACGCGGTAGTTTAGATATGCGACCGCTGGGAATTTTACATGCATCGCGTGTGGCCGGCCCTGAATATGCGCCGCTTGTTGTGAATTCGACTTATACCATTATTAAGACATACGGTAAAAAGGATCTCGAAAAAAAGGACTGGTTCAGCGAAATGGAACTGCCCGGAATTTTCAATCCGGTACATTATTATTATTCTGAGACAGACTCAACACAGCCACTCAATGTTGTTATCATTATTTCCGAAAGTCTGTCGGCCGAACACTGCGGTTTTCTGAACGGAGGGTTACCCTCATACACGCCTTTTCTAGACTCACTCAGCAAACACTGTCTGGTGTTAGAAAACATGTATGCCAATGGAAAACGAAGTCTGGACGGTATTCCCGCCATCATCAGCAGCTTGCCGCCACTGATGCGCAATCCTTTTGTAACCTCCATGTATTCGGGAAATGAAATTGAAGGAGTGGGCAGTATGCTTGGAGACCAGGGATACCAGACAGCTTTTTTTCACGGTGGATTTAATGGGACCATGAATTTTGACGGATACGCCGCCGCCGCCGGATATGACCAATACTTCGGCAAAAGCGAATACCCGGGTCCGGAAAGCGATTTTGATGGTCGCTGGGGCATTTTTGATGAGCCCTTTTTACAATATATGGCAGAAAAATGCAACAACTTTAAAGAACCTTTTACAAGCTGCGTGTTCACACTATCAGCACATCATCCCTACACCATACCAGATCAGCACAAAGGGAAATTTTCCACAGGCCCGAAACCCATACTCGAAACCATCGGATATGCCGATTTTGCACTCAAAAAGTTTTTTGAAACCGCCGCTAAAACCAACTGGTACAAAAACACTCTTTTTATCATTACAGCCGATCATACCAGCGAGCTTTATTCGGAATGTTATACCTCGGTTCCATGCAATCACGCCATACCAATGCTTTGGTATTATCCGGGCGACAGCATGCTCAAAGGCCGATCTGATGTACTTTGCCAGCAAGCCGACATTTTGCCATCCATTGCAGACTACCTGAATCTGAATGATACCATTATTGCTTTTGGTAACAGTATTTTCGATTCACAATCAAAACGCTTTGTAATTATGCTTAATGATGTGGTTTATCAAATGTTCACAGATGGATTGCAAAAATCGGAATTCGACGGAGAAACAAATTTCAGACAATCGGATTACAAATGCTGTTCAAAAACAGAGAACACTATCACTACAAACACAGCCACATACAACAAAAGACTGATAAAAGCCATCATACAGCAATTCAACAACAGAACCATCAGCAACCGATTAAAAAAGCCATGATGCATCGGCAGAGTATTATCATTATTAATCCCATAGCCGGAACACGACGGATCGATGGTGTCGAAAACCTTATCCGAAACTGGATCGATCTTCATCAAATAAATTGCAGGATTGAAACGACAAAATATCGGGGACATGCCCGGGAGTTAGCATCAGATGCAGTTTCAGAAGGATTCAATCATTTTATTGTTGCCGGAGGCGACGGAACGTTGAATGAAGTTGCCTCAGCCCTGTACCTGCAACAGAATGATGTTACTTTGGGAATAATACCAGTGGGTAGCGGCAACGGATTAGCGCTTCACTTGCGGCTTCCGAAGAAAACCGAAAAAGCTTTGGATATTGCATTCGGAGAAAAAACACTATCGTGCGATGTTGGTTTATTTAATAATATTCCTTTCTTCAGCGTTGCCGGTGTAGGTTTCGATGCCATGGTCGCATACAGGTTTTCGCAAATGAAAGGACGCGGACTTCGGAATTATATTCGTGCAGTTATGCAAAATTATCCGGGTTTCAAACCATCGGATTATTGCGTTGAAGCCGAGGGGAAAAAAATCACAGGCAGATTTCTGATGATCTCTTTTGCCAATTCAAATCAGTTTGGCTACAACACTTCGCTATCGCCTGAAGCCAGTATTTCAGATAGTTTGATTGATATTTGCCTGATGAAAAAAGTTCCAATTCCGGCAGCAGCACTTCTTTCACCCTTGCTTTTTTTGAAAAAGATGAATCAGACCCGTTATCTGAAAATAATACGGACAAAAAAAGCTCAAATCACAGCTTCACTGCCAGCTTATTTTCACATTGATGGCGACCCATACATACTTGAAAAAGCTGATATATTGATTGAAACACTGCCCGCAGCATTGAATATCCATGTAAAACATTGAATATGTCCAAACAAAAAATTTCAGGCTTCGAAGGATTGAAAAATCTGGTGTACAGCACCAGCAGCGAAACGATGAAAGACATTGAAAACAACCGTCAGCCGCAGGAACCCGATACTCCGGATCCGTTACAGCAAAATCTGCGCGTTTGGATTGAAAAAAATCACCGGGGTGGAAAAGTTGTTACTATAATAAAAGGATTTGAAGGCAGCGATCAGGCCTTGAAAGAGTTGGGCAAAAAACTGAAAAATCATTGCGGTACCGGTGGCAGCGAGAAAGACGGTGAAATCATATTGCAGGGTCACCAGGCCGACAAAATAATGAAATATCTGGCCGATAACGGCTATAAAGCCAAACGCGCCGGAGGCTGAGCACAACGCTTCGCTCTGCGAGTTGAAAGTGATAAAGTTGTAAAGTTATAAAGGTGACGTAAAAAGGATGAGGCATTGCTAAATGATTACCGCCAACCAGTCACCGCTCACTATTTAAACCATACTTGCTGATTGCTGATATCTGATTGCTGAAAGCTGACATGTACTTGCATAAAAAAAAGCCTCGCTTTCACAGGGCTTTATATTTTGATGATCTATTTGGCAGCAACATTTGAGAGCTGAGCGGGCTGCCCAATATTACAACCTTCGGGCTGAGGCATTCGCAACAAATTAAAATCGAATGTGATTACCCTTCCATCCACATCCAAATCCTGAGGTAACCCTTCAATGGGAATCAATACCTGTTCACTCTGGTTCACGAAAATAACTGTTTTACATCCGGTAGCTCTGAATTTATGAGACACAGTCCCAATGGTTGAACCCATAATTACTGTAACATTCGTATCGCTTTTCTTTGCTTCCTTATTGCATTTACAACTGCTGAGAGCAAATGAAAAAACTAAAAGCAATAAAACAATCCACTTCATATAATACACTATTTATAATTGAATTGTACAAATGTACATAATTGTGCCAATAAT
>DAOPKE010000056.1:13945-18678 GCA_035390965.1 Bacteroidales bacterium
ATAAAATAAAGGACTATTCCCGGCAATTATTTATGACCTTCTCATGCCCCTAACAACACTTCTTTACCTAAAATGATGATATTGCAACCACCACATATCATTTATTAATTCTGATGGCAAATCCAAGTGATTTTGTTGATGCAAAGTTGAATGATTTGTTTTGGAAACAGCGTTAAATAAAATACACTAAATGTTGATTACTAATATTTTAAAACATTTATTTTTATACAAAAGTGTGATTTGTATTTCACATCTTTGTATAAAAATAATTTTGGTTTATATGCCTTTTGAACCCATCTTTAAAAATGGAAATACCGACTCATTCATTTTCAGGAAAATAATCCAGCAATCAGCAGTGCACGGCAACACTGATGACCAAAATACTTTTGACCGACTCGATTAAAGGGCGCTTTTTAAAATCTCATTTTATTGACAATCAACATATTTGTTGATGATTTCAAAAAGCAGACAGATATGCATGCACAGAAATTTCATTCCGATAGACATCGAAAGCGCTCAATATGACAAAAATGGATTTAAAGAGATGTCGAAAAATATCTGAAGCTTAGACCAAGTACCATTGGCCTGATATAAAAAATCATTGGCAGCAAAATATCAATTTGCAAAGAATCAGGAAAGTATCTTACTGTTCTCTTCAGCTTCTTTGATCAGTTGTTGAAATTCTTCATTGGTAAATCCGCTATAGATATAATTGATGGGATTCACTTTCTGTCCGTTACGAATCACTTCGTAATGTAAATGAGGGCCGGTACTGGGGCCGGTATTGCCTAGCAGGCCAATAATCTGACCTCGTTTTACAGCTTCGCCTTCTTTAACAAGTTTTTTTGAAAGGTGCGCATAGAGAGTTCTGAAACCGTATCCATGATCAATAACGATAACAATTCCGTAACCAGTCATTGATCCAAGCGGGTCAATAACAACGCCATCGCCGGTTGCATAAATAGGTGTACCAATCTTACCGGCCAGATCAATGCCTGGATGAAATTGCGATCCTGCTCTGGTAAAAGGATTGCGTCGCCAGCCAAATCCACTTGACAGCTTCACTCTGTTGCGGTCAACAGGCATAATGCTGGGTACAGAAGCCAGCATTTTTTCCTTATTTTGAATCATGACCGACAAATCCTGAAAAGACTTTGATTGAACAACAATTTTTCTACTTATGAGATCAAGTTTTGATAAAGTTTCTTTCAGCAAGTGGCCATTTTCAACAACATTGAATTGTGAATACACAGTAGATGGGCCACCCACTCCCGGATTTCGTTCGTCTTCAGGAAGCGGATCCATGGCAAAAATAGTTCGATAAGTCCGGTCGTCTTTTGATTGAAGAGTATTCAGAATTGAAATCAGTTTATCGCTTTTTGAATTCAGTAATTCGAGACGAAGACGATAATAATTAATATCGCGGGAAATCCGGTTTTCCTGGGGGCTTTCGGTAAAAATAAAAAAAGCAATGGCAATGGCAATTCCAACCAAAACTGAAAGGCCAAGCCCACTCAAAAGCTTTTTTGTGAGATATTTCCCCGATTTTTCGACAGAATGAAGCGACAATGTAATCGGGTCGATAATGTATTTTGCTCTTTTACCGAACATAATACAAAAGTACAAAGAATTTCAAAAACATTGAATAAATGCGACTTACAGAAACATTTAACAGCTGTGAAATTAAAAAATACAGCTTAATAAAACCATGATGGGTTTCAGTTAATATGACTGAAGAAATAAAATGCCATCACTCCTGAAGCAATCAGTTTGAGCAATACGCCCGTCAAAAATCCCAGAAAAGTCCCCCAGGCCGCACGAAATGCCTGCTTACTCTGTTTCCCAATGATGAATTCACCAATTAAGGCGCCAATAAACGGCATGACTATGATGCCCCATGGCGGTAAAATAAAAATGCCAAGTATCAGACCAATGGTACTACCCCAGACTCCAGCCTTCGAGGCCCCAAACTTTTTAGCTCCGGCAACAGGCACAACATAGTCAAGCACTGTTACAAATATCGCAACACCAGCCATGATCAGAAGAAATGTCACACTAAATGGGGGCTCCTCTTTAAGCTGTAGCAACAACAACGCTGCAAAACTCAATGGCGGTCCGGGTATTATTGGTAAAAAACAACCAAGTATTCCAAGCATGGTGAGTATTACACCCAGCGAAATCCAAAGTATATCAGTCCATGGAATGGATATCAATATTGCAAGAAACTCCATGTTTGAGAGTTTTATGCAAAAGTAAAAAAAAAAATGATGGAGAATCGCTCCAGAATTTTTATACGAAAGTGTGATTTTTATATCACACTTTCGTATAATTAAAAAATACATATTATATTGATATACAACAACTTTACATTTAAATTATTTGCTTTTTTGGAATCTAATTCTTACTACATAATCACTGAAAATACAACATGAATCCTTGAACAGAATAAAATAAAAAGTGAACAAATTAAAGAATCGCAACTCTCCAAAATAGGGTAATTTTGAAAATACAACTATTTCAAGGTGCCTTTAATCTTTCGATTTTTACTAACTTTGCTACAAATTGATGTTTATGAAGAAAATTGTTCACTCCGAAAAAGCGCCCAAAGCTGTGGGTCCATACAGCCAGGCTGTACAAACTGGAAATATGCTCTTTGTTTCCGGGCAGATTCCCATGGATGCAGAAACCGGAAAAATTGTTGAAGGTGGCATTACTGAACAAACCCATCAGGTACTCAAAAATATGGGTCATATTCTCCGCGAAGCTGGTTACGACTACAGCGACGTAGTTAAATGCACAGTCTTACTCGATAACATGGATAACTTCGCCCCGATGAATGAAGTCTATGGACAGTATTTTACCGAAAATGCCCCGGCTCGTGCAGCTTATGGTGTAGTGCGGCTTCCTTTGGGTGTTATGGTTGAAATTGAATGTATCGCTGCAAAATAAAAGTTGCTGTTTATGTTGAATTACATTGTCTGGAATGTTGACCCCATTCTTTTCCGCTTGGGATCTCTTGAAGTGCGCTATTATGGATTGTTATTCGCTCTGGGATTTCTTGTCGGTTACTACATTATAAAATATTTTTTCAACAAAGAAAATGCGCCTCAAATCGAAATCGACAAAATGGCGCTGTATATCATTCTTGGATCTGTTATTGGAGCGCGTCTCGGACATTGTTTTTTCTATGAACCCGATATATATCTTGCTGATCCCATTCAAATTCTTTTTGTGTGGCAGGGTGGACTCGCCAGTCATGGTGGCGCCATAGGTCTTATTTTTGGATTATGGCTCTATTCTTTGAAATCCTGGAATCATTCATGGTTGCATATTTTAGATCGAATTGCCGTCCCTACAGCACTTGCTGGTAGTTTTATCCGTCTGGGAAACCTTTTCAACAGCGAAATTTACGGCTATCAAACCGATCTGCCTTGGGGCTTCGTTTTCGTACGCGACGGTCAAACAATGCCGCATCATCCAACTCAGATTTACGAATCGCTGGGCTATCTCCTCATTTTTATTGTTCTGCTTTTTATGTATAACAAGCGAAATGGAATAATAAACCGTGGCTTTCTTGTTGGTTGGGCCATTACCCTCATTTTTATTCTTCGCTTTTTTGTCGAGTTCATTAAAAACGATCAGGTTGGATTTGAACAAAATATGATACTCAATATGGGGCAACTCCTAAGCATTCCGTTTATCTTATGTGGTATTGCCCTGATTCTGATATCACCCAGACTTGGCCCGGCACCTGAATATATGCCCGATAAAGGTGGCAGTAAGAAAAAAGAAAAATAGTTATTGCATTTTCGCAATATGCACAAAGAAATCCCGGCTGAAATTCAGTGTGGGATTTTTTGTTTCAAATAAACCGAAGCAAGCTGAGCCGCTGCCGCTCATGGCTGCATATACTGCACCTGCATTGTAGAGTTTGCTGATGATTCCAACAATTTCAGGATATTTTTGCAAAATTGGTTTTTCGAAATCATTGATTAGTCTATTGCGCCATTCACTGACTGGCAGAGAAATGACTTCACTCACCGGAATCCGCGCTACATCAGGCTTTACAAGCGAATACGCAACAGGAGTCGATATGCCTGTTTGTCCGTCGGACATTTTCAACGGCTTGACAATTGCAATTGCATAATTTGATAAATCGAGTTCAATGCTTTTCAGTATTTCTCCCCTACCCTGTGCCAATGCGGGTTTTGAATCAATAAAAAAAGCACAGTCGCTGCCGAGTTCGGCCGCATAGGTTTTCAAAACATCGTTTGATAATTCAAGCCGGAAAAAGTTGTTCAGCAGGACAAAAGTCGCAGCGGCATCCGAAGATCCGCCTCCCATGCCGGCTCCGGCAGGTATGCTTTTGGCAAGATGAAAAATAACCGGTTTGATTTTGTGCCGGTCAGCCAGCAATTTCCATGCTTTAAAGACAAGATTTTGCTCAACCGGCACAAACAGGTCTGTTCCATACATGCGGATATCCGTTCTGGGAGCGGTTTTCGTGACTTCCAGTGCATCGTGCAGCGACACGGGCACCATCACGGTTTCAATGTCGTGATAGCCATCGGGCCGCTTGCGCAGCACCTGCAGACCGAGATTGATTTTGGCTTTCGGAAAACAAAGCATGTACAAATATACAAAAATGGGATTGAAAAAAGATGGACAAATTTCTCAAGCCATGAATGCAAAAAAGCAGACCGAAGTCTGCTTTTTGTGCCCGGAACAGGACT
>DAOPKE010000057.1:0-18495 GCA_035390965.1 Bacteroidales bacterium
ATAACTGTACAATAGGCGGTTATAAAATCTGAAATTTTATAGTGTCGAAGTCAGGCGAAATATCTCCAGATTGCAACTTGAAATTTTCAGATATACAGCTACCGCAAGTCTTCGGTTTGCTGGATTCATGTTATAATTGCATTTTTTTATTTGCAATTATAATTTCATTTTGATTTGTTTCCCTGACGGAGGGAATTTTTTAATTTTGTGTGGGGTAAACATTTTCAGTGTCAAAGCGTCGGCCACAGTAAAGGTACTACCGCCGATACAAATTACATCATTTACTGTGGCCTGTTTTATTGCGGCATTTACTGCTGATTCAACATTTTTATATGCGTGGCCTCTGATATTTATCTGTTGAGCTATTTTTAATAGTTGTTTTGCATCAAATCCTCTGGGAACGCTGGGTTTGCAGAAATAATACATGGCATTTTCAGGAAGTATTTGAAGCATTGAGTTATGGTCTTTATCATCGACCATTCCAATAACCATATGCAGGGTAGAGTAGGAAAGTGTTTTAAGCATTTGCGATATACTGCTAAGTCCATCTGCATTATGTCCGGTGTCCATTACAATAACTGGTTTTGAATCAAAAACCATCCAGCGGCCGCGCAGTCCTGTATTTTGTACAACATTGGTAATTCCCTTAAGAATATTTTTTATATAGAGTTTATATCCGGTTTTCCGAAGAGTTATTGTAGCAGCGAGCACCGTTTTCAGGTTTTTGATCTGATAGGTTCCGGCCAGGGGCGATACAATCAGATGTTCATCTTCTTCAATGGCTGCGCGTAGTGTCAGAGAGGGTGGAATCAGAGTATGGGATTCAGTTTTAGCATATATTTCAGCATCAGCAAAAATGATGGGGGATTTGTTTTTTTTAGCAGCATTGATAAAAATATTTTTTATTGCCGGCTGTGTTTCGCCTATAACAACGGGTACTCCGGATTTTATAATTCCGGCTTTTTCAGCTGCAATTTTTTCAAGAGTATTTCCAAGAAACGCCGTATGATCAAAACCTATATTGGTAATTACTGACAGTTCAGGCATAATGATGTTTGTACTATCAAGTCGGCCACCCATACCGGTTTCAATAATAGCCACATCAACTTTCCGATCAGCAAAATACTGAAAGCAAAGTCCGACCGACATTTCAAAAAACGAGGGTTTTAGTTTATCGAGAAATGTTTTGTTTTTGCGAATAAATGCAGTTACGTATGATTTTTCAATCATAATTCCGTTGATGCGGATGCGTTCGCGAAAATCTGTCAGATGTGGTGAGGTGTACAATCCGGTTTTATAACCGGATTCCTGAAATACCGATGCAAGGCAGTGCGAAACGCTTCCTTTGCCATTGGTTCCTGCTATATGAATACTCTGGAATTTTTTCTGGGGATTATCCAGGTAATCAAGCAATGCGATTGTATTGTCAAGATTGGCTTTGTATGCAACTTTCCCAACTCGCTGATACATTGGCAAAGCAGACATGATGTAATTTATTGCATCGTTGAATGTTGAGTTTTCCGACATTTTAAATTTGTATCAAAAGCGCAGTGTTACACCAAAACTGGGCATCAGTGGAAGTTGATTAACTCTTTCGTTTGTAATACGGTCGAAATAGAAAACGTTGTCGCGATCATACACATTGGTAACCGATAAATTGGTTTCCAGTTTAGTATTTTCTGTCAGGTAAAATGTTCTTTTTGCACTGAAATCGAGTCTGTGATAATACGGAAGTCTTCCGGCATTATAATCGTCATACAAAACACCGAGTGATTCATCTGAGGTAAAAAGGTCTGTTCCCAGGCCATCGGTAAAATCAAGTGATGGATAGAAGCCGGCATTTTGTGTGAATGGAAATCCTGAGCCAAGATTCCAGCGAAAGCTGATTTCCCATTTATTGAACTCACCAAAACGGTATGATGTAACAAGGTTGGCATTGTGTCGGCGGTCGTAGTGGGGTGCATAATGTATCAATCCATCGTAGCGGTGAACAAAGCCGTATGAATATACTCCCCAGATGTATAAGTGTTTGCTGTTGTATTTTGCCGATAAATCAACCCCTTCTGCATTACCATTCTCAACAATAAAATCTTTTTTCAGGTAGTCGGGTTTGTCATAATACTCGCCGGTGTCGTCATATACTTTATTGCGGTTCATATTGGTTAGCTGAGAAAAGTTTTTGTAATAAAATTCAAGATTGAAGGTGAGAGTTCTTTGTTTGGTTTTGTCTTTTGACAATTCAAACGAACCAAATTCAAATCCGATTATGGCATGCTGTGCTTTTTGCAGTCTCGATTCAACATCCTTTCCGTCAAATTGATCCTGCAGATTTTCGGGCCCCGATAAAAAGCCGTAAAACAGGTTAACTACATCGCGATCCGATGAGGCAGAAATAAGATTTTGTGAATATAATCCGCCCGCAGCTTTTATTCTGAATTTACTGGTTATATTGTATTTTAATGCCAGTCGTGGTTCAAGCTCTGATTCCGATAAGCTTGGGTAGGCATGAAATCGCAATGATGGTTCAATGATAAAGCTGCTGTCGATGATGGTTTTATATTTTGAAAAAATGGCAAATTCTGTGGTGTTGTCCTGTTGAGTTATCTGCCTGCGTGCACTATTATAGAATGAAAGGTCGGTATTGAATCCAATCAGTTCGAGTCCGAATTTAATGTCAGAGTTCTTACCGAGAAATTTGGTAGATGTCAGAGCTATATTAAATCCGTTGATGGATGAGCTTTTGGGAAGGTTGGTATGATCTGTCAGTGTCAGTTTATAGTCTGAATAGGCCAGCACACCCTCGATGATTGTTGTTGACGCACCGGGTATTATCATGAAGTTTGCCCCACCGCCATTGGCATCCCATGCGAAGTTGGCTATGGAACGGTAAGTAACGTCATCGGTGAAATTAAATCCAAAAAAATTGATTTTTGATCCGTTATCCGTACCCAGACTGATTTTTCCGTAAATATCCCGAAAATCAAATGGCAGGCCTGCTGTATCGATGTAGTTGTAAAATATTTTCGAGCTTTCGCTCAGGTATGAATTCTTTGCTGCAATAACAAAAGACGAATTAAAACCTTTGCCTTTGTCTTTTACAATCGGCCCTTCGAATACCATATTTGCACCGAAAGGATTGGCCATAAAAACTCCGCTGTATTTTTTCTTGTTCCCGTCGCGTGTTGTTATATCCATCACCGATGATATTCGCCCTCCGTATTCTGCTCCGAATCCTCCGGTGTAAACATCTACATTACGGATGATTTCTGTTTCAAATACCGAAAACAATCCTATACTGTGAAATGGATTATAGACCACCATGCCATCAAGCAGCACTTTGTTTTGTATGCTCGATCCACCGCGGATATATAGTTGTCCACCCTGATCTCCTGTTGTGATAATACCCGGGATATTGGTGATGTATTGTACAATGTCAGGCGAACCAATGGTGGGCACCTGTTTTATTTCGATGGGTGTTACTGTTTCTTTACTAATCTGCGTTTGTGTTGTATCGTCTCCACGATTCCCAATGATTTGCACTTCGTTGATGGTCCTTGCTGCTTTTTCCAGATAGTATTTCTTTGTCAGCAGCTCATTGCCTTTGATTACAATTGTTTCTTTCAGTGTATCGTATCCAAGATACGTAATCATCAATTCATATGTCCCCGGAGGAATCTGGTTGATCGTGAAATATCCGTTGATATCTGTTGGCGATCCGTAGCTGGTCCCCTTCAGATATACATTGGTGAAAATGACCGGCTCGCTGTTGCCTTTGTCATAAACAAAACCACGTATGGTCCCTTTTTGTCCGAATGCGCTTATCGAAAGTGCCGAAATAAACAGTAATAATGCTATCTTTTTCATGTGAAATGCTTGGATGGTGTTGGTTCGATTCAAAGATTTTTTACAAAGCAACGACGTCTTTTGTGTTGTATGTGTTCATAGTTTTTCCATGTGGTTATGGCTTTGTTGTTGCTCTCAAATATGCCGGTGGTCTCAACAAAAGGAACTTTGTATTTCAACAATACCTGTTGTAGCTCGAAAATGAGTACGGCTGCAACACCTTGACTCTGTAATGCAGGATCTACGCCTGTAAGTAATAAATCCATTTCTGTTGGATGCTTTAATGCATGCAGAATATGACGAAAACGGAACGGAAATAATTTTCCATTGCATTTTTGCATCGCACGCGAAAGACTGGGCAATCCAACGATAAATGCACGTAATTCGTTGTGCTCATCTACAACCACTTTTACAAATTCAGGATTTAAAAAACTGAAATATTTTTTGATGTAAAACTCTTTGGTGATCTCATCAAATGCCGAAACGTAGGGTAATTCTTCAAATGCTGAATTTAATAACGTAAAAAGTTTATTTGCATATGGCAGCATTTCCTTTTTGCTTTTAAAACTTATTACTTTGAGATTAAATCGCTTTTTTATCAGATCTACCATACGTGTGGCCTTTTCAGGTATATGGTCTTCCAGCTTTAATCTGAATTCAAGCCAGTCGTTCTCTTTTTCATATCCGTTTTTTTCAATGTGCGTTTGATAATACGGATGATGATAAACCGATGCAATCGAAGGCAGGTGATCAAATCCTTCAACAAGCAAGCCCTGCAGATCGAGATTGGTGAATCCCAGTGGACCATGTACTTTTGTCATCCCTTTTTCCCGCAGCCAGTCTTCAGCTGTATGCAATAATGCGCCAATTACATCGCCATCATTGATGCTTTCAAGACGAGAAAAACGCCCCAACTTTTCGCTTACCTTTTCATTGTAGCGGTGATTGATGATGGCTGCTATCCGACCGATGGTCTTTCCGTTTTCTTCTGCTATCCAGAAACATGAATCACAGAAATCCATGGCGGGATTGGTGGCTTTGCTGAATATTTTATATTCGTCTTTGATTATTGGGGGAATCCAGTATGAATTATCTTTGTATAATTCAAACGGAAGCATGATAAATGCTTTCTGATCTTTACGGGTTTCCACTTTTTTTATGGTCATCATAGATGTACTATTTTGTAAATCATTTCACGCATCAGTTCGTTTTCCGGCGTTACACATTCAATGCCTTTGAATTTCAAATCGTAATCGCGCAGCAATTTGAAAACATCAAGCACTTTCTTCATGTTGAAAAATCCAGCAGATTTTCTGTACTGATCAAGAAAATATGGACGGGTGCCCATTTCTGTTGCCAGATCAGCCGGACTTTTCGAATTGCAAAGCTGCATGTAGATAAACAGCTTTTCAAAGTGACTGTTGAGAATTGAAATTATTGGCAGCAGTGATGTTTCACGGGTATTGGCAGCAAAATAACTAACGATTTCCATGGCTTTGGCTTTCTCGTTGTTGGCTATAGCACTTTGCAACTCGAAAATATTGTATTTTTTCGAAATGCCAATATTTGCTTCCACTTCATCCATGCCTAATGTGCCGCCTTCGGCTATATTCAACATTACCTTGTCGAGTTCGTTTGCAATTTTGCCCAGGTCTTTTCCCAATGAGCCCGCTATAATTTGCGCAGTCTTTGGCGAACAAACAATTTTTTTCTGTGCAAGATATTTCATTATCCAGTCCGGTAATGCCGATTCTTTTATTTCCGGCGATTCAAAAATGAGTACAGATGCCGGATTTTTTGAAAAAAGATTTTGTAGCTTTTTGCCTGCCTGTTTTTTGTAACAAATTACCAGAATTGAGCTTGGTTGCGGATTTGCAAGATATGATGTTAATTGCTCAAAATCTTTGTCTTTGATATCCTGCGCTTCTTTGAGAATGGCAACCTGATAATTGCTCATCATCGGAAAGCATTTTAATGTTGATACCAAGTCACTCATGTTTGCATCGCGGCCGTAAATCACTGTTTGATTGAATTCACGTTCCGATGCATCAAGAATCGAGGTGCCCAGATGATTCGATAAAACATCAATAAAATAGGGCTCAGATCCATGCAGAAAATACACGGGTCTGAAGATTTTTTTATTGACTTCTTTTATAACGTCGGTATGCGTCATCTGTTTGGATTGTCGTTGTCGAATAAAAGGTGTTTCACCGATACGCTGTTGTTTATCAAAAGCTGCAATGCGCCAATGCCTATATTCAAATGTTCTTCAACATAGTTTTCGTTCACTTTTTTATCGCTCGCTTCAGTTTTCACTCCTTCCGAAATCATGGGCTCGTCGCTTACCAGCAATAAGGCACCTGTTGAAATATGATTGAAAAAACCTGCCGAAAATAAGGTGGCGGTTTCCATATCTACCGCAATGGCTCTGACTTTGATGAGATATTCCTTAAATTCCTCGTCGTGTTCCCAAACACGGCGGTTTGTCGTAAATACTGTCCCTGTCCAGTAATCACGATGATGATCACGAACGGAAGATGATATTACCCGTTGCAATGCAAACGCCGGCAGTGCGGGAACTTCAGGCGGAAAATAATCATTCGATGTTCCTTCACCACGTATGGCTGCAATTGGAAGAATCAAATCGCCAACCTTCGTGATTTTTTTTATTCCACCGCATTTTCCAAGAAACAAGACCGCTTTTGGATTCACAGCTCCAAGCAAATCCATGATGGTGGCCGCATTGGCACTTCCCATCCCGAAATTGATAATCGTAATGTTTTCAGCAGTTGCATTCGGCATGCTCCTGTCAAGTCCTTCTATTTCTACATTGTGTATCTGCGCAAACAGATCAACATATTGACTGAAGTTTGTCAACAGAATATATTCTCCGAATTTATCCAATGAAAGCCCGGTGTAGCGTGGCAACCAGTTTTCTACTATTTCGGGTTTTGTTTTCATGCGTTTCTGTTTTTATTCAACTCGTTCGCTCTTATTTACTAAATTTGTAAACAGGTTTCGACCAACAAAAATAACAATTTTAAGGTATATTTTTACATGAATTCAAATATTGCCCTCAATCTTCCGCTTTTCAATTCCCGAATACAGCTTGTTGAGGGCAACGAGGTTATTTTTGACGAATTCCGCAAAAAATGGGTGCGCCTTACTCCCGAAGAATGGGTCAGACAGCAGCTTCTGATGTATCTTCATGTTCATCTTGGCTATCCCGCCACCGCCATTGCTGTCGAAAAATCACTCACTTACAATGGCATGACTCGCAGACCCGATGCTGTGATCTCAGGCCGTAACGGGCAGATTCTGATGGTTATCGAATGCAAGAAACCCGATGTCACCATCGATGAAAAAACTTTCCTGCAGGCGGCTACTTATACCTCGGTTTTAGGAAATACTTATATATTGATTACTAATGGGTTGTCGCATTTTGTCTGTTTGGCAGATGCCGCCTCCAAAAAATTGGATTTTCTGCAGGAAATTCCTGACTATGTCACGCTCAATGCGTGATTTTTCGTTGAATTGAAAATTAGTTTTAGGCTGATTAAAATCAGTGTTCGGTTGTAATATTGATAAAATATTATGGGTGTTGATTTCTATATCAGACTTTTTCCGCTCTGCACAATCAGTTTGATTGACCAGCGTGAAATGATGACTGCACCTGCAAGAGCACATGCTCCGTCAATCCAGATGATATTCCAAAGCATGGCTGCAGTCAGACCGCCGATAGCCAGTACACTGGTGAGTGCATCTGCAATTACGTGTAAATATGCGGCCTGCAGGTTATGGTCTTTCTCCTCTTCATGGTCATGGCGAAGCAATAGGGCGCTGAGAATATTGACTGCAAGCCCGATGCAGGCCACCAGAATCGCTTCGCGAAACTGAATATCAACCGGGTTGTTGATACGCTGAATGGCACCCCATGCAATTCCGAATGCAAAAATCAAAAGCAGCAGCCCGCTGGTGTAGCCCGAAAGCGAAAGAATACGGTCGCCTTTTCCTTTGTATTTTTCAGTGTTGGCAACCCTGCGCACAAGTATATAAGCCACCCAGCTCAACCCAATGGCCAGCACGTGCGATCCCATATGAATACCATCGGCCAGCAGCGCCATTGAATTCGTTGTCAGCCCAAACACAATTTCCACTGCCATGGTTACGGCAGTCAGAATCACAACCAACAGCGTCTGCTTCTCGTGTTTATGCAGATGTTTTTCATCCATGAATGCAAATATACAAAATCGCTCAAAGCACAATGCACAATGCACAACGCATATCTGATCGCTATCGTATTTCATATTATCAGCGCATTAGCACAATATCACATCAGCACATTAAAAACCGTATTTATTTCAAAAACTCTCTCAAAGTCTGCCATTCCGCATTATCAATGGGACGCTCGGAAATAATATTGCCTTTGTACAAACCGCTGAGCAGATAGCCCCAAAGTGACATCTGCTGAGGATATCCGGGCAGGTAGGCCTGGTAGCTGTCGACAATGCTGATGAATTGCTGGTTGAACGGAATCCACAATATTGGTTTATATCCAGTAACATCCCAGTTTTCATCAATAATGTTTTTCCCAATACAAAATGCAATCGGATATATTTCAGAGCCATCATGCAATTCAAGGATTCTAAAAACTGCGCATTCAAAATTTCCAATCAATGCTTCGTGCCAATGCTCACCAGTAAATGGATCAAAAACCTCAACTGAATCAATCTTTGAAGCCAATGCAAAAATTTGTATGCTGTCTAAGCGCTGTGTAAAAAGATTGATGGAGTCATATGTATAAACGTCCAGACATTGATATATTGTGCTTTCTATAGCATCGAAAATCGATGTATATCCAAAGTCTTTTTCACTTTTATAAAAAGGAATATTACCAAAAGAACGGGCATGTTTTTGAAAAGAATTATATATATTGGAAATGTTATAAAAATCATTTGCGTAAATATAAAAAACCGAGTCCTGAAATTTTTCTTTTTCAAGATCCTTCATTACAATACATGCCGAACCATTGACAAATTCAGGATAAGAAAATACAGATGCAGATGGCTTTTTAAACTGTAATTCATCCGACAGTGAGTCAGCCAGATAAGGAGTGATAAAATGCGCGTATGGATATAATTCCGCTACAGGTATCTGTCTCAGAAACGTAAGGTATGACATGGATGAAAACGAACTATACGTGCATTTTTTCTCCAGAATCGCTTTGACCAATGGTTCTTTTAAACTGAAATATCCAACATTATAACCTTTGAAATTCAGCGAGTCATCTGGCCTTGGAATCAATGGCGTCAGCCCGGCAAATTCACGCGTGACCAAATTAAATTTCTCATCATAACAGGTAATATAAAACAACCGATATCCCTTAACTTTTTTAAGTGAATAAGTAATTTCTTTTTTCAAGGTGCCTGTAAAACGCTTCCCATCAACAATTTCATTGAAAACCCAACTGTCTTTCTCTCTTTTTCCAAGAATTTGTTGAATCCAATTCCAGTCAGTTTTATTTTTTCCAACAATATAACTGCCCACTTCAATTTTCCCGGTCTTTACAAGGTCTATTAAATCATATACAAGGCTTCCTTCGCCGGTTTCCGAAGTTGAATAAAACAACGGTGCAAAGCGTGGATCGTCTGCCGTGACCACAATTTCTTCGAGCATCACATAAGCCGGTGGAGCATCATTCTGAGTATGACCTGTTACGCAAACAGCGAAAAATAAAAGCGCTGAAAAATGTAACCTGATCATGTATTTTATTTTTTCAAATATATAAACTTTTTCGTAATACTGAGTTGTATGCAGCTATCAGCTGACAACTACAAATCACTAACAACTTCTTAATTCCTGCCCCTTACGCCAAACCTATTTTTTCCACATCCGATCACCATCGGATTCCAAATCATTTCAAGAATCTCATATTTCCACATCGCCGTACCGGTCACAGCTTGCCACGTTCCACGTGGTTTCACGTGAGGCGCCACATCGGCGTAGCCGCACATATCCACATTGTACTTTGTATTTCTGATTTCTGATTTCGTATTTCACAACACCTACTTCCTCGTCCCCGGAGCCCTAAAGGGCATGCGGGCTATTAATATTTATCGCCTACCGGCGAATCATTATGGAACTTCGCGTGAAACGCGACAAGTCGTAGCTTTCTCTGACGCCTTCGGCAACTCAACATCTCAACCACTCAACCTTTCAACCAAACTCATAACTCATCACCCATAACTCATCACTCACAATTGGCTACTGACTACTCAACAATGATTTCATCAACAAAGATCCACGCTTTTCCGCCTTTACCCAGATGCCAGTCGGGACATACTCCGTAATTCTTTGCAAACACTTTGATGTAGCGCGCTTCAACAGGAACAAAATCAAGCGGAAAATCCATCACATAAGCGCCTAAATCAGTGTCAGGAACATTGTGTCCGAGCGATCCAAGTTTGATATAATTCACTCCATCTACAGAATAATAATATTCAACAGAAGTTGGCATCCATATCCAGGAGCGGGCTTCCTGAAGACAGCCCAGCGTGATGCGACGTACCATTTGTTTTTTTCCAAGGTCAATCACAGCCGTAAAATCCGTGCCCTCATAACCTTGCCAGCCACCGGTACGGAAATCTTCGCCACCGCGCTGCCCGTCAACAAGTCCGCTGGGTCCACCGGCGGTGTACTGCGAATTGTACGGCTGAAATAATTCGACTTTCAGGTGAATGTTCTTTTTTATTGCCTGTGTCATATCGGTTTCAACTTCGCCTGCATTGCGGTATTCCACCAAAGTCGTTTTTTTGATGCGCAGGGGTTTTTTGTATTTTTTCCATTCACCATCAGGCAGAATGCGATATTCAATTTGCCATCCTGTTGCTGAATGCAGCGACATTACATTCTTTTTTGAGAATACTATTCCATTCAGCAAAGTGGCGTAGGGCAGCGGTTGTATTTTGTTATCAGTAATTTCAGAGTTCGGACGGTCTTCTGGTTTGGCGCCATATGAGCTGTGTTCAGGTCCCATAACAAAAACCAGTTCGTCTCCTGCAAGAATATCTGCGTATGAAATGTAGTTTTTACTATACGCTATCCCATTAAGCGTTACCTGCTGTATGTATTTGTTTTTATCGCTTTGTCCGACAGTCTTGATACGAAATGTTTTTCCGTTTTCAAGGTGAATGGATGCTTCGTTGTGTTGCGGAGAGCCGAATACAAAGTTCCCATCGGCGGGATTGACCGGATAAAAACCAAGGGCGCTTAAAACGTACCATGCCGACATCTGCCCGCAGTCTTCGTTTCCGGATAACCCGTCCGGTGCATTGAAATATAAATGTTGCAGAATTGAATCGCAATACAGTTGTGTTTTCCATGGCTGCGACGTCCATGCGTACAAATAGGCCATGTGATGACTGGGTTCGTTTCCATGCGCATATTGTCCGATCAAACCTGTAATATCGCTCTGGTCGCGACCTGTGGTTTGTGAGTCGGCTTCGAACATCGAGTCCAGTTTGGCCGCAAATATTTTTTCATCACCCAGCAAATCCATATATCCGCTCACATCTTGCGGAATATAAAAGTTGTATTGCCAGCCGTTGGCTTCGGTATAATTAAAATTGACTTCTTTCGGATCAAAAGGCTTCAGAAAAGTACCATTTGCTTTCGGCGCATGGAAGCCGTTTTCAGGATTGAAAATATTTTTATAGGATTGTGCTCGCTTAATGAACTCAGTGTAAACCTGCTCGTCACCAAGCTTTCGGGCTACCTGTGCAATACACCAGTCGTCATACGCAAATTCCAGTGTCTTCGAAACGCTCTCCGATTCACGGTTTGATGGAATATATCCAAACTCTTTATACACTCCGATTCCACCCCTTGGCGTATTTGCGGTTTCTACCATGGCATTCAACAAAAGTTTCTGTGTGTCCGGATTGACAATGATATCATTCATGATGGCGGATGAAATTACTGGTATGCTGTGATTGCCAATCATACAGAAAGTTTCGTTGGCGGCGAATTCCCACACAGGCAGCAGACCGACCTGATTAAATTGTTCAAGAAATGTCAGCACGTAATCCCGTGTGCGTTTTCGATCGATGACGCTCATCAGCGGATGATATCCGCGATAGGTGTCCCAGAGCGAGAATACGGTATAGTAATCAAATCCTTCCGCTGTGTGTTTTTCAAAATCACGTCCAAGATAGGTATTGTCCACATTGGTAAAAACAGTTGGAACAATCATGCAATGATAAAGCGCAGAATAGAAAATAATTTTATCGTTTTGATTGTTTGTTGAATATTCAATGCGTCCCAATTCTTTGTTCCACGCTTCAGTTGCCTGATTCAGCACTTTCTTGATATTCCAGTCTGGAATTTCAAGATTCAGATTTTTTTGTGCATCTTCGATTCCGGTCGCCGATATGCCAACTTTCATCAGAAATGCAGATGTTGTGTCGGGAAGAAACAAAACGGCTTTCAGATTCGTTCCAATAGCTGTTTTCATGCCGGTTTGCAAGGTGTCGTTCAGATAAAGAAATTTATGACGTACTGGTTGTGAAAGCTTAATCACAAAATAAAATTTCTGATTGGTTGCCCATGCTTTACTGTAGCGCACACCACTGATAGTGCTATCGTTTTCGAAAGTGATTTTCGAATAGGTTACTTCGTCGCGGTATTGCAAATCGATCAGGATTTTGTTTTTCCCGCTGCGATTGAAAACATATTTGTGCATTCCGCAACGGGCAGTGGCTGTCAGCGCCACATTGATATCATTTTCTGCAAGCAGCACTTCATAATAACCAGGCGATGCATCTTCGTATTTGTGCGAAAATTGGCTCGCTGTCTTTACTTTTGAAAGTGTAGGATATGCTTCAGCTGCGTTGTCAGCAAAGGGCATGATGAGCAGATCGCTGTAGTCCGAAACGCCGGTGCCGCTCAAATGAGTGTGTGAAAAACCAAGGATGACCGAATCGCTGAAATGATAGCCCGAACAGCCGTCCCATCCTTCTTTGCGTGTGTCAGGACTCAGTTGCATCATGCCATAAGGATACTGTGCACCGGGATAAGTGTGGCCATGGCCGCCGGTTCCAATGAATGGATTGACATATTTCGAAAAATCATTTTGCGCAAAAATGCTGATGGTAATAAGAAAAAGCAGCGTTGTGAATATTGGTCTCATCAGAATATTTTTAGGACAAGGTTAAGAACAAGGTTAAGGTTGAGCACCTTTGGTGAGCAGTGAGTGGTGAGCAGCGAGCGGTGAGCAGTGAGTGGTGAGCAGCGAGTGGTGAGCAGCGAGCAGTGAATTTTTGTGAATTCGCAAAGAAGCTTTTTCTATTTCTGACTTCACTTCAAAATTCGGTGTTCCTTGTTCAGTGTTCATGATTCAAAGGGTTTATTGAACAAGAGAAGCGGCGCCAAGAATAGCAGCATCATTATCGGGCAGGGCCGACCATTTCAGTTCGACTTTGTTTTTATAAATTTGCAACAGAAATTCATTGAAATATTTTTTCAAAGGAAGCATGAGCAAATCGCCGGCTTTTGCCACACCTCCAAAAATATAAATAGATGAAGGGCTGGTGTGAGCTACAGCATCGGATAGTTTTAAAGCAAGGTAATATGCAGTTTTATCAAAAACTTCAATGGCGAGTTTATCTCCTTTCAATGCTGCATCAGCAATTTCCTTTGAAGTGATTTTTTCTGGTGGAATTTTGCTGAGAAGCGATTTTTGTTGTGCGGATTCAAGAAGTTCAAGGGCGGTTTTCACAACCCCTGATGCCGAAGTATATGTTTCGAGACATCCTTTGCGGCCGCATCCACAGGGACGTCCGTTGGGATCAACAATTGTGTGACCTATTTCGCCGGCAAAGCCATCGTGGCCGTAAACCAGATTCCCGCCACATACAATGCCGCTACCAACGCCGGTTCCAAGAGTTATCATGATGAAATCGTTTTCACCTTTTGCGGCTCCGTAAATTTTTTCGCCCCAGGCAGCTGCATTGGCATCATTGGTGAGAATAATATTGGTTGTCGGGAAATATTTTTTTAATTGTTCCGTGAACCGGATAACACCTTTCCATGGCAGATTGGGAGCGAATTCGATGGTTCCGTTGTAAAAATTTCCATTGGGGGCTCCGATACCGATGCCTGTAAGAGCGCATCCGGTCTCGCTTACCATGTTTTGTATCAATGTTGCTACAGCATCGATAAAATCACCAATTGTTTTATGTGTGGTAGTTGGTATATTCTTTTTTAAAACAATTGTTCCATCAGGGGTAACCAGTCCGGCTGTAGTGTTGGTGCCTCCAATATCGATTCCGCAAACTAAATTATTTTTACTCATATTGAGCGTGGTTTATATCCTTTGAATCCGTAAAAAGCCAGGTAAGCGTAAGGAATAATGAGAATCAGATATGACATTTGCAATCCGATCTGATCGGCAACAATACCTAAAAATGGCGGCAGCAGCGCTCCTCCGAGAATGGCCATTACTAGCAGTGATGAGCCCTGACTGGTGTGCTTGCCCAATTTGTCGATGGCCAGCGTAAAAATATTTGACCACATAATGGAATTAAAAAGTCCGATGCCGATAATGGCCCACATGGCGAGTTCTCCGGTGCTGAACACAGTGAGCAGCAGCAGTGAAATTATAAACAGACAGAAAATTCCGAGTGTGCGTGCCGGTTTCGAACGTCCGAGCATGAAAGCTCCGAAATTAACAGCCATGAGAACGAGGAACCAAAATACGCGCTGAATATCGAGTCCGCTTTCGATGTAGCCGGCCGAATAAATGACAACAAATCCGAGAATGCCGGCCACAGCCATCCATAGAATTTTTTTAATTTTATCGGGCATATCGTTGAGCGAAATAGCACCGATGAAACGACCAATCATGGCGCCACCCCAATAAAAAGCAAGGAACAATTTGGCTTCCATTTCGGCATAACCCATCAGGTCGTTGAGATAATTGATAATGGTACTTCCGATGGCTACTTCGCTGCCGACATAAAAGAAAATGGCAATGATGCCTAAAATCAGATGCCGGTATTTCAGCGCGCTTCCGCTTTCTTTTCCTGTGTTGCCTGCATCGATGCGCGGTAAATGCGAGAATGCAAATACCAGCGCCATCAGAATAAAAACACCGGCAAAAATTAAATAAGGCAGCTGTACACTGGATGCCGAAACAGTTGTGCCGCCTTCGGTGAGTACCTGCTCTCCGCTGTTTGTTAGCAATGGTGTTCCCCATTGGGCAAAGAAATGAAAAACCAGATATCCGCCTACGATGGGAGCTATCGTCGTTCCGAAGGAATTAAATCCTTGCGACAGATTCAAGCGGCTGGAAGCTGTTTCCGGACTTCCGAGAATGGCAACATATGGATTGGCTGCAATCTGCAGAATGGTAAATCCCAGACCAAGCACAAACAAGGCAGCGAGGAAAAATCCGTATAAATGCATGTTGGCGGCCGGGTAGAAAAGCAAACATCCGATGGCCGACAGCAGCAACCCGGCAACGATGCCTTTGCGGTAGCCGATTTTATTGATTGGATCATCAAATGCCGATGAAATAAAGAAATACAGCAACGAGCCAATGAAATATGCCCCAAAAAACGCCAATTGAACCAACATGGCTTGCGCATAATTCAACTCAAATACTTTTTTAAGATATGGTATCAGAATGTCGTTCATGCAGGTAATGAATCCCCATAAAAAGAAAAGGGTCGTTACCAATGCAAAAATCATTTTTTGTTTCGATGCAGAAATATCGTTCATGCAGTAAATTTTGATTGACAAAAATAGAATATTAATTGTTGTTCATGCATCAGTTTTCTCAAAATGCCAGATGAATATGACAAACGACACTGATTTTGATAAACGGGAATGCTAAATTCTTCGAGGTCTTAGCAACCAATATATTTTGATAGTTCAATCCAGGGTTGCACATCGGGCAGGGAGGCCGTGAACGAAAGTATTTCTTTGGTAGTCGGGTGAGGGAAGGTGAGTTTCCACGATAGCAGCGATAGGTTCCCATCCGGATTTGAACGTTTGGCTCCGTATTTCAGATCGCCTTTGATGATACAGCCGATATGGGCCAGTTGAGCACGAATCTGATGATGGCGGCCTGTTAGTAATTCTACTTCAACAAGTGAATAACGATCAGAACTACCTAGCCAGTGATATCGCAGAATGGCTTCTTTACTGAATTTCGAAGGGGTATCGACAATAAATGATTTATTCAGTTTTTCGTTGCGTTCAAGATTGTTTTTCAGTTCGGCGGCTTCGGGTGCAGGTTTGGCACATGTTACTGCCAGATAGGTTTTCCGTGCTTTGCCTTCGCGAAACGATTCATTTAGTCGTTCAAGCGCTTTTGAAGTACGTGCAAAAACCATCACACCGCCCACAGGCCTGTCCAACCGATGCACAACGCCCAGAAAAACTTCGCCGGGTTTGTGATATTTTTCTTTGATGTATGCTTTCAGTAAATCAGGCAATGACAGGTCGCCCGTTTTGTCGCCTTGTGAAATCTCGCCATAAAGCTTCTGCAGAACAATTATATGGTTGTCTTCATACAGAATGCGGGATTTTATCGAATTGGTTTCTGACATTTTTTTCGTTACGCGTTACGCGTTACAGACGTTACAAGGTGACAAGGTGACAAGGTACATTTTCAATTTTTTAACTTTCAGCATTTTAATCCGTTCGTATTTCAAATTTCGTATTTCTGATTTCGTATTTTATCGTCACTCATACCTGTCCCAGCTTGCCGGGTTTTACGTTGTTCCACGTGGTTTCATGTGAAGTCGCACATTTTCAAATTAATATTGCTCTTTTTCGCTCGGAAAATCTTCAGTCTTGACGTCGTGAATATAGTTTGTGACAGCACCTGTCATTTCAGCAAACAAATTGTGGTAGCGACGCAGAAAACGGGGCGAAAAATCCTGATTGATACCGAGCATATCGTGCAGAACCAGCACCTGTCCATCGCAAGAGCGGCCAGCTCCGATGCCGATTGTGGGAATTTTAAGACATTCACTTACTTCTTTTGCAAGTTTTGCCGGAATTTTTTCTAAAACGATACCAAAACAACCTGCTTTTTCGAGAAGCAAGGCATCGTCTTTGAGTTTTTTTGCTTCTTCGTCTTCCTGAGCACGAACGGAATATGTCCCGAATTTATAGATGGATTGCGGGGTGAGGCCCAAATGCCCCATGACCGGAATACCTGCTGATAAAATGCGTTTTACGCTTTCAATAATTTCTTTGCCGCCTTCCATTTTGATGGCACTGGCACCAGCTTCTTTCATAATGCGGATGGCCGATTGAAGTGCTTCCTTCGAATCTCCCTGATAAGTCCCAAATGGCAGGTCAACGACAATGAGTGCGCGGTCAACACCACGAACAACCGAAGTGGCATGATAAATCATTTGCTCCAGCGTGATCGGCAGCGTGGTTTCATTTCCAGCCATTACGTTCGATGCTGAGTCGCCCACAAGAATAATATCAATTCCTGCTTTGTCTATTATTTTGGCCATTGAAAAATCATATGCCGTCAGCATCGCAATTTTTTCACCTTTCAGCTTCATTTCCTGCAGCACGTGTGTGGTGATTTTCGGTAGGGTTCTGAAATCTGTCATTTCAAATAAATTTGGAGTTCAAAGATAGAGATAATAACAAACATGTCTGGTTTGTAAATCAGACTTATATTAAAATATTAAAATTCAAAACAAAATTGGTAGTTATTTGTGATGAAAACACAGATAACTACTACAACAATTATTAAAAACCGGATCTACTGATCTCTGCTGGCCTTATCTTTTTTCTTGGCTGCCTTTTCCAGACGTTTTTCTTTCAGACTTTTTGTCGGAGCTTTTTTCACCGATTTTTCCTTAAGTGTTTTTTCCTTTGACATAGTCTTGTATTTTTTAGTAGTACAAAGATAAAATATAATTGTTCATATGTCAATAAGTCATACAATAATTATTTTTGTGAAAGCAGAGTCATTGTACGTACTTTGACGGATAATATTACATTGAAACCGTTCCGTACCTTACGGCACGGGCTTGTTCTATATCTGGTTCTACCAATATTTTGTCCCTACGGGATAATAATGCAGTATCATGTATATAGTGCCAGCTCCTGACCTTCCAAAGTTTAAATGCAATGGAAAACCTGTATGATTCAAATGCTGGGTTATTTTCTCAAATATTCTATGTTCTCCGGATATTTTCTACCAAAACGATTGATATATCGGTGCAATCATTTTTGGACGACTCCGGAGGAGTCACATATCTGTAGCCCATAAATACACAAAACCACGACTCCGGAGGAGTCACATATAAAATGCTTCGTCTTCTGATAATGCATGTCAATATGCGCCCTCTCTGGCATCAACCAACAAAATCATAAGAGCACTTCTAAAAACCATTTTTGTCATATTGAGCCCCGCGTTTAGCGGGATAAACTCCGTCGAAATATCGCTGCAATCAATTAATATTCAGCTTGTTAAAAGCATTTCAAGACTTATTGATTGCAAACAAAATGAGGTTTTCAGAGGTACCCATAATGAATTTGTTCCGATTGACATTTTATTTTTCATTTAGGGCCTGCTGAAAAAGTCTGAGGCGCGCCAGATTTGAGGCGACAAGACGA
>DAOPKE010000058.1:0-15577 GCA_035390965.1 Bacteroidales bacterium
TTAAACAAATGGTTGCGGAGAACTTGCTGCTCTCTCTCTCTCTCTACAAATGGCCATTTCCGGGCGTTTCAGGAAATTGATTTTCATAATTGATTTGTAATTGGAACTGCAATAATACTAAATAAATTTTATTTTGTCAAATATTTTTAATTTTTTGTATGTATTATTCAATTTTTTAATGATGCAATTTTAATTTATACAGTCATATAAGGATTCTTTAATAACAAAATGACATTAAAGCAAGAATACAACTTCCCTCGAAAATATTTCAATACCGCAAAACATTACACATTTCACCGCGCTCCAGGCCCCATGCATTTAGAGTTGCGCCTTACAAAACTCACCACGGACCTCCCATAAATTATCGCGACACAACTGACCACTAATTCCTATCTTTGCCCGCCATAAAAAAATATCTGGGCCGGATGGATCCAAAAGTTGAACAATTAGGAAAAGGAAAAATCTCAAAGCTGCTGCTCAACTATGCGCTGCCAGCCATTATTGCCACTACTGCCAGTTCGTTGTACAACATCATCGACCGCATATTTATCGGTCAGGGAGTCGGGTCCATGGCCATTTCGGGGTTAACACTCACATTGCCGATTATGAATCTTGCGGTTGCATTTGGAACGCTGGTCGGAGCCGGAGCAGCTGCATTGGTATCCATCCGTATGGGACAGAAGCGAAGAGCCGATGCCATCAGGATACTGGGGAATGCGCTGACACTGAATATTATTCTCGGAATCACTTTCAGTGTGTTCGCACTCATTTATCTCGATGACATTCTGCGATTGTTTGGTGCAAGTGATCAAACCCTGCCATACGCCCGCGAATTCATGCAGATCATTTTGGCCGCCAATGTCATCCCGCATATTTTCTACGGACTCAACAATGTCATGCGGGCTTCGGGCTATCCTGCAAAAGCAATGATTTCCATTCTGCTCACCATTGCCATCAACATCATTCTTGCACCGATTTTCATTTTCGTTCTGGACCTGGGAATAAGGGGTGCAGCCATGGCAACGGTCATTGCACAAACCATAGGCATGATCTGGGTTCTGGCGCATTTCTACAGCAGAAAGCCCTATATACATTTCCGTTTTTCGGGATTCAAACTCAGAAAGAGAATTGTTACAGATATATTTGCCATTGGCATGTCGCCCTTTGCCATTCATGTTGCGGCCAGTGTTGTTTCAATCATTACCAATCTGAAACTAAGCGAGTATGGCGGAGATTTTGCCATCGGTGCATATGGAATCATTGGCAGCATTGGAATGTTGGTTGTTATGATTATTCTGGGACTCACCCAAGGAATGCAGCCGATTGTCGGATATAATTACGGCGCAGGGCAATACAGCCGCGTGACCGATGTTCTGAAACTGACCATTCTATGGGCGACTGCAATAAGTTTTCTTGGTTTTCTGGGCAGCATGATTTTCCCCGGAGCGATCGCCCGGGCGTTCACCACCGATGAAACCATGATCAACACTACTGTTCACGGCATGCGAATAACCATGGTTGTTTTCTTTGTTGTTGGATTTCAGGTGACTGTTTCAAGTTTTTTTCAATACATCGGTAAAGCAAAGATTGCCATTTTCCTGAGTCTTTCACGTCAGGTGATTTTTCTGATTCCGTTTCTGTTGATTTTGCCCTTGATTTTCGGACTCGATGGTGTCTGGATAGCGCTTCCCACTTCCGATTTCATTGCCACAATCACCACCGCTGTGATTTTGTTTTATTACAGAAACAAACTGCGAAAACAAGGTGAAACTGCAATGGCGGATTAATACAATTGGAACAATAAAAGTTTGTGTGGAAATTCACCCATAAATCACATTTCAAGACGAGCTTATAAAAAAACTCTCTGACATCCGGAGGCTTGCCCGACCAACAGAGGCGGGATGTCAAACAATAATAGCGTCCGGCGAGCTTGTCATCACGTGGAACGTGACAAGCTGTTTTACGTGAAGCCGGATGTGATAAAGCCCAAAAACAAGACCCTGCCAGAGTCTAATTAATATGTGTTTGAAAATTATTGATGCAATAAATTATCCTTGATTGGACCTCTCCGAGGTCAATAATATTCTATCTTTTTCACAGCCTTGCAGGCCGCGCTATTATTGTTTGACCTGCGCTGCAGGTCGGACAAAATCTGTCACATCAGTGTCTTCAGCAGGAGACCAGGTTTAAATGCTGGCAAAATCTTCAGACTGCAAGTTTCACACAAAAACAGGTATAACCATACAATTCAAATTATATAAATTCGGAATTTCGTATTTTTGTAAAAAAACAAAACAATCATGAGTTTACTCGAAAAAATAAGTGCTGATATTATGGCCGCCATGAAGGCGCGCGAAATGGAAAAACTGGAAGCTTTGCGCGGAGTGAAAGCTGCGTTACTATTGGCCAATACAGCCGAAGGAAATAAAGAAATCACAGCCGAAGACGAATTGAAAATTTTGCAGAAGCTTGTGAAACAGCGCAAGGAATCGGCAGAAATATATAAGACTCAAAACCGACAGGACCTGTATGAGGTTGAAATCAATCAGGCCAAAGTGATTGAAACATATCTTCCTGCTCAGATGAGCGAAGAGGAAATCAAAAAAATCATTCAGGATATTATTGCTCAAACCGGCGCCAGCAGTATCAGAGACATGGGCAAGGTAATGGGGATGGCCTCCAAACAACTGGCCGGGAAAGCCGATAACAGTCTGGTTTCGCGATTGGTTAAGGAGATGCTGCCCGCCTGAATCATCAGTTTGTAAAGTTTATAAAGTTTGTAAAGTTGAAAGGCGCTTTTGTAGTAGCATTCTTTAATGCATATTTAATATTTGATGCTGCTTTCGGTTTTGTCTGTACAATTTCTATCCCTGAAAGTATTTGCCTCTTGAAAAGGGCAAATGCTTTATTGCTGCATCAACAAAAGACTTCGGTGAATTGTTGATAAAATTTCCTGTAAGGTCTCAGATTCTTTTGTAATTTTATTTGGTCAATAGTATCAGGAATTAAAAAAAACATGAAATATAAAAACATAAAAGAAGAAGAACTTAAAAACAAAGTCTCTCAGGATTATTTCTGGCTCTACGACTGTTCCAGAATAATCGGAAATATTGACTATTGTGTTTGCATGATAGAAAATCAGCCTTCATTATTTGATCAGGAATCACTTTTATGGGCTGAAGCAAAAAGAGGATCGTCCGATATCTACAATTCAATCACACAGCTTATTCTAACCATTGGTAAAGCACGAACCTTTGATAAACACATGCCACCGCCCATGCTTGGCGCTTTTGACGGAGAAAAAATCGCCTTTATTCCGTACAGTGATATTCATGAAATTTTCTATCAGAACGATTTCAACTGGAATGTAACTCCATCCGATTATAACACAAAAGAATTTCAGCTGGTTCACAAAAGAGTCAAAGACACCATCGACCAGAAAGCACTGTTGTTTCATTTTGAGCAAGATGATAAAGAGCTTATTAAATTCATACGGCATAATTTTGTAGTTGGCAAACTTGGACTAACAAAAACCAAAATTGACAAAAACAATTTCATGGTGATTTACAACAAATGGTTGCGTGATGTAAAACCATCCATTGCTGTAAACTGGGAAGCAGCGCGTAAAAACGGAATCATTGATGGCGACTTTTATCTGGCCGATTTATTATCAGATGAAAACAATACTTTAAAAGACAATCTGTTTGTTGTTTTAAAAGCTACCAAATATGAGTTCAACCGTTTCAAAGATGAGTATGGGGCTTTGACATCAAGTACAGTTGAATTCAATGACGCACAAAAAGCACACGCTCAATTCTGGAACCGCTATGACCGGCCGCCCAAAGAAGAATACTGGGACTATATTATTGAACGCCGGGATCTGCTGGTTCCTCAGGATATTCGTGAACGAAAAGGCAGTTTTTTCACTCCGCAGATATGGGTAGAGCTGTCTCAGAAATATCTGACCGACGTATTAGGGGAAGACTGGCAGGACGAATATTACATATGGGATTGCGCTGCAGGAACGGGCAACCTGTTGAACGGACTCACCAACAAATACAACATCTGGGCATCGACACTCGATAAACAGGATGTAGAAATTATCCACGATCGTATTAAAAACGGCACCAATTTGCTTGAGGATCACGTATTTCAGTTTGATTTTCTGAATGACGATTTTTCGAAACTCCCATTGCCACTGCAAAACATTATTAATGATTCTAAAAAGCGGAAAAAGCTGGTGATGTATATTAATCCGCCGTATGCGGAGGCAAGTGATAGAGCAACAGTTGTTTCAAAAGGCGAAAACAAAACTTCAGTTGCTACAGAAAAAAGGAAATATTCAGAATATAACAAATTGGTAGGTACAGCCGCAAGAGAACTTTTCACTCAGTTTTTTGTGAGAATTCATAATGACATTTCAGGAGTCAAACTTGCTTCATTTAGCACATTGAAATATGTAAATTCTCAAAACTTCGACAAATTCAGAAACTATTTCAAAACAGAATTTCAAAAAGGATTTGTTTGCCCAGCTGATAGCTTTGACAACGTTAAAGGCAAATTTCCTATAGGTTTTATAATCTGGGATTTACAGACACACAAAAGAATTTCTAATATTCAATGTGATGTATTTGATGGTGATGGAATTTATGTAGGAAAAAAGAGTTTTTTCAGTGTGGAAAAAAACAAATATATAATAAACTGGTTAAGGAAGTTTTACGACAAAACAAATGAAAGAATTGGCTATTTAAGGATGCAGGGCACAGACATGCAAAATAATCAGGGTGTATTTTTTACCAATGATCCATCCAAAAATGATTTTGTAAAACATTTACTTACTAATATAACAAAGACCAATGTAATGCAGATGAGTATATATTTATGTATCCGGCATTGTATTGATGCAACCTGGCTGAATGACCGAGATCAGTTTTTATACCCCAGCAATGGCTGGGAAAATGACACAGTATTCCAAAACGATTGTTTTGCTTTTTCGCTTTTTTATAGTCAAAATAAAATTTCCGGGAAAAACAGCATTAACCATTGGATTCCTTTCACAGAATACGAAGTTGGTTCGCGTGAAAAATTTGAAAGTGATTTCATGATCCAGTTTATTCAGGGAAAAGGTAACCCAACTATGGTTCAGGAAGCACTATTTGACTACCCATCACCTGCAAAGCGCAATACACCTTTGGAATTTTCACCCGAAGCACAGGCAGTGTTCAATGCCGGACGTCAACTTTGGAAATACTATCACAAACAGCCCGATTGCAATGTAAATGCTTCGCTCTACGATATCCGTGAATATTTTCAGGGCAGAAACGAGAAAGGTAAAATGAATAATAAAAGCGAGGATGAAACCTACATGAATCTAATTTCAGATTTAAGAGAGCCACTAAAAATTCTTGCAAAGAAAATTGAACCAAAAGTATATGAATATGGTTTTTTGAAACAATAAGAGTTTCACTTATTCATCGATTTCATTATATCCGCAACAATCTCAGTATGATCAAAAGCCAATTCCGGCAGCTGATTGAGCGGGAACCATTTTACGGCAGCGGCATCGTCGCCGGCAACAGCAGCTGGAAATGCATCGAGAAGCGAAACAAATATCACCGAAATCGTTCGTCCGCGCGGGTCCCGGTCGGGGCGGCTGTAAGCGCGGAATTGCTGCAGGTTGTTTAATGTCAGATTTGTTTCTTCCTGAAGCTCGCGCGCAATGGCTTCTTCGAGCGTTTCGTTCTTCTTAATAAATCCGCCAGGCAATGCATAAAATCCCTGATACGGATCGTGTTTGCGCTCGATGAGAAGTATCGATAATTTATCATCTTTCTTTACCAGTACAGCTGCATCGACAGTTACAGCCGGTCGCGGGTATTCATAACAGTATTTCATAAAACAAACATACAAAAACTTTTTGCTATCTTCGTTTTTCGTTTACACACAAAATAATGAAAGGAAATCTCTTGAGTCTGTTCTACTGTTCATCCTTCGATGGAGTTTACCCCGCTGTCGACATTCCGACGAAGTTTATTCTGCGGGACGCAGGGCTCAATGTGACAGCGGCGGGGCTCAGGATGACAGATGCAAGGCTCAGAGTGACAGCAGGCTGTGCTTAATAAATTAAATTTTCAAAGATCTCCAAAACCGCATAGGGGTAAATTCATTTGAATGTGTAATACTGTTGAAAACCCAAAACTATGAGACACTTTTTCTGGTTATTTTTTCTTCCGGTTTTATCTTTTGCGCAACAGCAAACGCCGGATTCATCACCGGCTGAATGGATGAATAAAAATCATGAATTCAGCAAAAGCATTTTTCAGATTCCTGAAAAAAACATTATTATGGGTGACACTTTGTACATCACCGAAGATACGCTTATAAACGGCAACTGGAACTTCAACGGGACACTCATTGCGGTTGACACAGGAAAAATATTGATACAAAATGCCACCGTACTTTTATTGGGCGACATGCTTGTATTCGGCAATGATGCCCGCATCGACATCATCAACTCAACGGTGAATATGCCGCAGCAATATTTCTATCAGCGCTCTATGATTGCGGCCGGAAACGGTATTATGAACATTAAAAACAGCACGCTCAACTTCAACGGACTGTCGCATAACATGTCCATTGCCGACAACGGAAGCGTGATTATGAAAGACGTCACTACTACCGGATTCCGCACCTGTGGCCTGAGTGGAACAGGTTCGCTGAACATTGATGGCATCAATCAGGCGGGAGAATTTGTGATTACAGGGTCTTCGAATGTTGCAATAAAAAATGCCGAAACCGTTCTGCTCTGGCACCAGTTCCCGGCTGGAAGCGTCATCACTCATTCATTTCCCGATGGTGATACTTTGCTGAGTTACGATTTCAACAACACTACACCCGGTGTTAACGGCATTGATTACAACATTGAAATTGATTCATGCACCGACGTGATGTGGGGCCTGATGCCGGAACCCAATACCGATGTCACCATCAGTAACAGTCTGCTCCGCACCATAGGATTATGGTTCACCGGCAGCGATTCACTCAATGTGTCCGGATTAGTCAATCAGTCAACCTATGCCAATCAGTTGATGAACATCAGCGACCGCAACCTTACACTGCAGGCCTGCTCGGTACGCACCTGGAGCATTTATACGTTCGACACGGTAAAAGTCAATGTGCAATCATGCATTGTGGGCGAAATCGGCACCTTCGGCTATTCGCAGCTGATGACCAACACCACGATGATTGACGGCAGCGGCGGATATTTCTTTGCCGGCGATCACAGCGTATGCATCGGAGGCTACACTACATGCAGTTCTGCGATACGCTCGCAGCAAAACGGCATTATGCTGTATGTTAATAGCAATGTACTGTACGGTGCGCTGGAAGCGCAGGGAACAAGTGTGCTGATTGTAGCTCAGAGTACCATTCCGCAAGATCCGATACACCGCGACAATGGCTGCGCCTGGTTTGTAAACATCGAAGGACCATACGAAGCGTATTACGGCCAGCCATACTCCTTGCATGGCTCGGCCTGGATTGACAAAGACCCGGCTTCGCCATTGATGGATTTCGGATCGTACCAGATTTTTTACAGTACCGATATGGGCATCACATGGATTGCCGCAGGGCCGGAACAAAACACGGAGAAACGTCACGAATGGCTCGGCGACTTCAACACAGCGTTATTGCCATCCGATGGAAGTTATCTGATCAAAGTCACATTGAAGGACAATCAGACAACACCAGTTGCCATTGATGCGGTTGTGGTATTGAATGTGTTGCCTGAATATCTGAGTATTACAGAAGAGAACGACAACATCCGGGTGTATCCAAATCCCGCTACAGAAAACATTTTCGTTGAATTTCCCGGACCATCAGATTGCACAATAAAACTACTTTCGCTTGACGGCAGAATCATTCTGAAAAAAAACACAAGTTCCGGGAACACCATCCAAATGGATGTTTCTGGAGTTAAACCCGGAATGTATTTTATAAAAACGGAAGGAGACATTGTTTCATACCGGTCAATCATGATCAACTGAAGTGTTAAATAATCATTGAATTAATATATTATGCATATATTTGAAATCACTCATCAAGCTTCGCTAAAATGAAAAAAATTCATGTTTTTATTCTGCTTTTCTGCACATTGACTATTGCTGCTCAAGCCCAATGGACAACAATGAATTCAGGTACAACCGATGATTTATATGCCGTTCGGTTTTCGGATGAAGACAATGGATTGGTATGCGGAGAAAATGGAACAATTTTAAAAACGACCAATGGCGGCATAAACTGGGTCATTGTTCCATGTAGCACCACAACTTATCTTAATTCAATTGCATACACCAGTGCAACAACCGCCTACATTGCCGGATATGATGGTACTGTATTAAAATCAACCGATAGTGGAAATTCATGGATAAGTCTGAACACAGGCACATTTAAGCATTTGACATCGGTATATTTCTTAGATGCAAACACAGGATTTGCAGCAGGCGAAAGTGGAGAGATAATAAAAACAAGTGATGCCGGAAACACATGGACAAAAATAAACAGCGGAGTTAGCGATTATCTGCATTCCATATTTTTTACAAGTCCTGACACCGGCTACATGACAGGGAACGCAGGCGCTATCATAAAAACCACCAATGCTGGCACGACCTGGTCTGCCTTAAACAGTGGAACAACCGTTGGGATTTATTCGTTGTATTTTACAAATGCCTTAAATGGTTTTGCCGTTACGTACGATGGCAACATATTGAAAACAAGCAACGCCGGTACAACATGGACTTCACAGAGCTTAGGTGGTTTTCTCACACCATTAACTTCAGTGTATTTCACCGATGAAAACAATGGGTATGCAGTTGGCGTTGTTGGCACCATCAACCACACCAATAATGGCGGAGCATCGTGGGTTCAACAAACAAGCGGATCCGTTGAAGTACTGCAGGCCGTATATTTTACAAACACCATTATTGGCTATGCTGTAGGTCAAGGTGGAACCATTCTGAAAACAATCAATGGTGGCGTTACCAGCGTAAAAGATTTTTCTGATGAAATAATCAATGTATATCCAAATCCTGCATCAGATGCGGTTTACATTGGCACAGAGAACAACATCATTTATTCCGTCCAAATGGTGACGCCGAACGGACAAAAAGTGATGGAGCAAAACAATATCGATGAACAAAAAGTTCAATTGAATATTTCAGATATAAAACCAGGTTTATATTTTCTTGAAATAATCGGTGAACAGATGTATCGTAAAGCGATTGTTGTGGAATAAAGAATTCTGCAGATGAGTGATTTTATGCGGCTTTCGCGCTGCATTCAACATGTTTTTATACAGTATATTCATTTTCTGAAATTGTGTATTTTTGAAAACGATTTCAAATGTTCTGAATCAGTTTTCTTTTTGCAGGCATGAATAAAAAACAACTGGAGGCCGAATATAAAAACCGGATTTTCAGTGCGACCGATTATATTGAATCGCACATCGATCAATCATTTACATTAGAGGAATTATCGGCAGTAGCAGCCTTTTCAAAATTTCATTTCAACCGGATTTTCAAAGCGCTGATCGGCGAAAGTCCTTTTCAATATATTCAACGCATTCGGCTTGAAAAATGTGCCGCCAACATGTTGTCAAATCCCAACGACAGCATTTCCGAAATCGCGTTCAAATGGGGCTTTCAGGACATGTCGGTTTTTTCGCGATACTTTAAAAATTATTTCGGCGTAACGGCCTCCGAATTCAAAAAACAAAAAAGCAATATCGGTCAAGCGGAAAGCAATATGCATCAATCCGCTTGCACAAACACCGGGTACTTTTGTAATGACAAACCTGAAAAACAAAGGAGGAAAACAATGAAACAAAACAAAAGTACCGAGGTAAAAGAATTTCCGGAAATGACGGTTGTTTATGTCCGTCACATCGGGCCTTACAAAGGCAACGAAGAATTATTTTCAACCTTGTGGGACAAGCTCTGTACCTGGGCTGCAGCGCGCGATCTGATGCAGCAGCGCGATCTGAAATTTCTGACGGTCTATCACGATGATCCGAACATTACCGAAGAAAACAAGCTCCGCATCAGCGTGTGCATGACGGTTCCGCCCGACACCAAAACCGATGGTGAATTCGGCAAAATGAAAATTGATGCCGGGAAATATGTGGTTGCCCGTTTTGATCTGGGACCCGGAGATTTTACCGAAGCGTGGGACTGGGTCTATGGTTCATGGCTCCCAACCAGCGGCTATCAACCCGACGACCGGCCCTGTTTTGAATTGTATCCCGAAGAACCAAAAGACGGTCGCTTCATTGTGGATATATGCCTGCCGGTGAAACCGATGTAATTTTTGCGGAAAAATTGGCGGGGCTTAGAAAAAAATTTTGTCATTCTGAGCCCTGCTGCTTTTATATCAAAAAAACTTCTGAAATCTATAACTTCTGAAATTAAAAATCTCAAATCTTAAAATCTTTTATCACAGAGTCTTTGTGCCATAGTGGCTATTGTAAACAACGCCTGATATTTATCACATTTCTCTACAATAATAGTCGGAATAATAGAAATTGTGTATTTTTGCATTTGAAAATGAAAGACAGTAAAGCAAGATCCATTGTTAAAGGCATCAGTTGGCGCGCAGTTGCGAGCTTAGATACTTTTGTGCTTGGGTATATCATTTTCGGCAATGTTGCGCACGCCTCTGCCATTGCGGGTTTCGAAGTGCTTACAAAAATTTTCCTTTTCTTTTTTCATGAGCGTTTATGGAATGTTGTGAAAGCCGGCCGGCGGCCTGATGGTAGTGTAGCCCCCTGGCGCTCGCTCGTGAAAAGTATTTCATACCGCTTCTGGGGTAGTCTCGACACCACTCTGCTTTCGTATCTTGTCACCGGAAACATCGGCCATTCCTTCATTCTGAGCGGAACAGAAGTGGTAACCAAAATCGGATTTTTCTATCTCCATGAGCGTGTATGGGCACATGTGAAGTGGGGCCGGATTTATGAAGAAACAGACACAAAGTTGTGCGAAGTTTAGAAACGTTGCACAACTTTAATATCTGAAACACCCTTTCACATGATCATTCACCAGACCGCAGGCCTGCAGATGCGCGTACACGATGGTGGTGCCAACAAATTTGAATCCGCGCTTTTTCAGATCTTTGCTAATGGCGTCGGAGAGCGGTGTTGAAGAAGGGATATCGGCCAGCAATTTCAGTTTTGAATGAACCGGCTTATTGTCAACAAAGGCCCAGAGATAGGTACAGAAAGTTCCGAATTCTTTTCTGACTTCAATAAATGCTTTTGCATTGGTAATGGCAGCTGCAATTTTCAAGCGGTTTCGAATGATGCCGGCATCCTGCATCAGCCGGTTGAAATCCTTTTCGGTGAATTTCGCCACCTTCTCAAAATCGAAACCAGCAAAGGCTTTGCGAAAATTTTCACGCTTGCGCAGAATCGTCAGCCAACTCAGTCCGGCCTGAAAAGTTTCGAGAATCATGAACTCAAACATTTTGTAATCATCATGCACCGGAATACCCCATTCTTCGTCGTGATATTTGATGTAGAGGGGATCAGCGATACACCACGCGCAACGCTGAATGTTTTTTGCAGCCATGATTTTTTTCTGTAAATATAAAAAAGCTTACGCTGTGCGAAGTTTAAACTTCACACAGCGGAGTCTGTCACCTTTTTAAAATTATTTTGTCTGATATACCGAAACGTCCTATTTTTGACCCGCCAAACCAACCTTATGATCAAAAAAATACTTGTTTGTTTTGTCGTCGCGCTGCTGGCGCTGAACACCCAGGCACAGGATCTGCCCAAAGGCATGACCGAAGAAGAAAAGGCCATGATGCCCTTTTATCAGTTTCCGCAAATGCGCAGCAGCATTACCACTCCGCCAACATGGACCCCGCGCGCCATGGCCGAATGGGAAGAAATTGATGCGCTGCTGATTACCTGGACATCCTACACTTCGGTGCTGCGCCAGATTGTCGATGCAGCACAGGAAGAATGCACCGTACTGATTGCCTGCGATGACTCAAATGCTGTAAAAAGTTATTTGAACTCGGGTGGAGTTCCGCTTACCAACGTCGATTATATCGAAGTGCCTTACACATCGGTCTGGATCCGCGATTACGGCGCACATACCATCTATCAGAATGTTGTGGGGAACCATTATCTGGTTGACTGGGAATACAACCGCCCGCGTCCCGAAGATGACCTGATGCCCGAAGAGCACGCTGCCTGGGCCGGACTTGATTTGTATTCCATGACAGTATCACCCTGGGACTTTATTGCCACCGGCGGAAACCTGATGGTGGACGGCTTTGGCACCGCCATGTCGAGCGAACTGATTGTAGATGAAAACCCGTCGCATTCGGTTGCGGAAATCGACACCATCATGAAACGCTTTCTCGGAATCGACCAGTACGTGCTGTTTCCGACATTGCCCTACGACGGCATACATCACATTGATATGCACATGAAACTGCTCGATGAAGAAACCATTCTTGTAGGTCAGTATCCAAGCGGCATTTCAGACGGACCCCAGATTGAAGCCAACCTGCAATGGCTGCTGACCAATTATATGAGCTGTTTTGGAACACCGTATAAAGTGATACGAATTCCGATGCTCCCAAGTGAAGATGGCTCAACTTGGCCATCATCTGGGGCTTACTACAGAACATATACCAACGGAGTGTTTGTTAATAAAACATATATATATCCAAGTTATTATACAAAATACGATACTACTGCAAATAGAATTCTTACGGAATCTTTACCAGGCTATACTATTGTACCTATTGACTGCGATGCAGGAGGTAATTCTTCTCCAATTGCAGCCAGCGGAGCCATTCACTGCATCACCAACTGCATTGGCAGCAACGATCCGCTGCTGATATCACATCAACCGCTGAGCAGTCCTCAAACCGGCAGCAATTCATATCAGATTGACGCATACATTAAACATGAAAGCGGTATTGCCTCTGCCAATTTATATTACAAAACTTCGCTGGTCGGATCCTATGTCAGTGTGCCTATGAGCAGCACCGGGAGCGACAACTGGACAGGATACATACCGGTTCAGGGAGGTGGAACAACCGTATATTATTACATTCAGGCACAGGCCAGCAGCGGCAAATCGCAGGTAAGACCCATTGTTGCACCAGATGGTTATTGGGAATTCGAATGTCAGAACAGCGTTGGCATCGAAGAACCCGTTGCTGCCATCGGCATGGAAACCATTTATCCGAATCCTGCTGCCTACATCACCTGTATTCCGGTTGAATGCGGAAACGGCTTCACAGGCCGCCTTTCGATGATGGATGCTACAGGCCGCACCGTTGCTGTCATTCACGAAGGCGAATTTGCATCTGGTAAAAACAATTATTTCTTCAATGCCATGGCATTCGAATCGGGCCTGTATATTATTCAGCTCGAAAACGAAGAAAGCGTGCAGCAGCAGAAAGTGATTGTAAGAAATTTCTGATTGCTGAAAAATTATAATTCAAAAAAGAGGACCCGTAAAAACGGATCCTCTTTTAATTTTGTCTTCAAAACAGGATTATTGCAGCACTACGCGCATTTCTTTCACCTGATCTTTAATGGTAATACGGATTGAATACACACCCGGCAATTCGTTGCTCATATCAATACTGCCAAAAGTATCATTCAAAACAACTTCCTTAACGATACGTCCATCAAGACTGAAAACCTGCACCAGCATTTCATCCTGAACATTATCAGCTCTCAGATAAAATACATCGTCCGAAGGATTCGGATATATGCTGAGCGTAATGTCATTTTCATCAATACCTGTACAATCAATAAAAGTAATGGTAATGGTGTCAGAACCCGTGCAGCCATACTGATCGGTAACAGTAACCCATACATCAAATGGTGTATTGAGAGGAGCACCTGTAGTATCAACATCAATGGTAGCCGTGGTTTCTGAAGTTGACCAATCATATGAGGAAAATGTTCCGGGGTCAAGAGTTACGGTATTCTGAACGCAAAATTCGCCATCGGCACCAAGGTCCGGAGCTGGAGTCTGAACATCAATCAGTACAGAATCGGGGCCACCATGAATAGTGACCGGTTCGACAAACATTTCAACACGCCCAACCCAGTTTGAGTTTTCTGTCCAAAGGTTTTGAGCAGGATTGTTTACAAAATCAGTCTGAGTACCCATCCGATACAATGTAACGGAATCTCCAAGTATAGTTGTCGGATATGTTGGATTGGCAGTCCAGCTCATTGTTGTAACAGTACCTGAATATCGTGTTCCCAATACTCCGATAATATCACCTTTGTGGATAAAAGCATTAACCGGAACAATTGCGTTTCCCGCAACATTTGTATGCCTTCCCAATGATACAAATTCATTGGTTGTGACAGAATATGATGGAGGAATATTGTTTAACCTGACCACTTCAATATATTGCGTTCCTGCAGCTTCATTTGGCACTCTTAGCCCGGTTATAACGTGATCATTCGGAGCCACGTAATAAAACCCTCTAGCCATTAAAGAACTGTAGGTTGAAGTGCTGGTTTGAGTCGAAACATCAACTGTGTCAACATTTCTTACAGAATAGTACAATGTACCATTCCAAATTCTGGAACTAGAACAAAAAAAGGCATTTGAGCCGCCATAATGTCCTGTCAGAACCATGTTACTGTCGGTATAAACATCATTGGTTCCAGCAACAATACCTGTATATCTCATGTCACTGACAGAACACACATACAAACCATAAAGGTTTCCGGCCCGAAGCAAAATGCGGTTTGAAAGCGGAACACGGGTAGGAATATCCTGGCCTGAAGCAACAACAACAACACTGTCAACCAAAGACCAGCCAGCATTGCTGGTATTATTTCCAACTACTGTTCCGTTCCTAACATATAATTTTACCCAACCATCACTAATAATATTCACATCGAGACTATCAATCACAATGTCGTTTTTTGCGAAAACGTCAAACATGTTACCGTTATACTGATTATTACTGGCAAAGATTGAAGTTATAGATTTATCTTCCTTATGTTCTTCGGCCACTTTGTAATAAATGCGGCCATTCCATACACGCGGAGAAAAAATCACACTAAAAAATGCGCCACCATTACCAAAATGGCAGGTCATATCATCATTGACAATAGTTTCATTTGTACCGTTACCCGTTGTATAATATATACCAACGCTTGTGCAGATATAAAGGCCCATTGTCTGACCTTCAGCAATAGTCAATGATTTTGTCAGGTCAAGACGAGCATGATAATCGACTCCGTTCTGAATCAGGTTAACTGAGTCCAGCAAAATCCATCCTACATTTGAAGATTCAAAACCGACGTATGATCCAGATCTGTAATACACTTTTGCCGATGCAGCAGTTGTTGTTCCCAGATTGAGGTCGAAACCATCAATCACAATGTCTTTTGCTGCAACAACATCAAACATATTTCCACCCCAGGCCAAATCATAGTTATTATTGCCAATCCAGTTGCTTTCAATAAACGGATAACGATATTCAACCATTTCATCAGCAGCAAAAGGTCCAACCTGGAACCATG
>DAOPKE010000058.1:15677-17512 GCA_035390965.1 Bacteroidales bacterium
GGATAACGATATTCAACCATTTCATCAGCAGCAAAAGGTCCAACCTGGAACCATGTACTGTCTTTGTAAAAACCCGCTGAATCAAGTACAACAGCCGGAGATACACTAATCTCATCCACTACGTTCGCACAGATTTTAGTGTCTTCAAATGCAGGATAATCAAAGTTTGAAACTCCTGCATAAATGCCATCCCACCATGCTTCGGCGCCAGCAGTCTGATTGTACACATCGAGTGTAGAGATAGAAGAAACAGATCCGCGGAAAGGCAGTCCATTGCCTTTTAAAACGCCATTGAGATACACATCATACGTCATGTCTGTGAAATTCATATTTTTCACTTCCACGCGCAGCCATTCATTACTCACTACCGGTCCCAGATTGGTTGTTCCGGTGCTGCCAGTAACAACAAAATTACCACCGGTAATTTCACCATAAAAAGCAGCATTGATTGCAGAGTGGCCGTTACCGGCAGCAACAACACCACCATCTCCGCCAACAACTTTTACATAATAAAACAATACGCTCAGATTTTGACTGGCAGCAAAATCGAGACTTAAACCTTCACCAACACCGTTTCCGGTGATATGCAAGGATTTTTCGCCGATGATTGCATCAACTGTGCTTGCTTCAACAGTTCCCCCCGTTGAAAGATTGTTCCATTTTGCCAGCCCATTTTCAAAACTTTCCGTAAAAGGAATCGTTTGGCCGGCAGCAACAATCACACATGCAACCATCATCAAGACAGATAAAAATGTTCTCATAAATTTGATTTTTTGCAAATATAAAACAATTATACCAATATGACTATTTTGTCGTTCAACAAATATGTTTTTAACACATTATGTAATCATTAATACACTTTGTATAAGAAAATTACATCTCAACAACCTTTTAATTTTTTGCAAATCTATTCTTCCAGGATGCATTGTATTCCGGAATCACAAGACAGGCGAGATTATGCAAAAGCATAAAATCAATACCTGAATAATTTCCGAGCGCCCAGCTTTCGCCGGTTTTGCCATTCTGGGCAGCTGTAGTTGCCGACCACTTGAATTCCGCCGACCATCCTGGTGTTTTGGGATAGCTGCTATTGCCATACTGCCACGTTCCGTTTGGCGGAGCCTGCTGCAACTGTGTCAATAGTCTGTTAAAATCATAAAGCGTACCATCAACTTCAATGTTATTCAACGAAGCATGCAACAACAAATAAAAGGTGTCCCACTCATAATCATCCGTTATCAGATAAATTATTTTCGGAACATTGTTACCGACTCTCGAAACACCAGATACAGACATTGCTTCGGCCATCAGAAAACGTAAAATCCTGTATTCGGAATAACCGATACCACTCAAGCAGGCCAGCTCTGTTCCCTCATATGCATCGCGGCACCAGGGTGCCCTGACAATAGCCGGATAGTGTTTTTTCAGATATTCCTTTCCGACCAATTTATAAGCCAGTGTTTTCAGGGCAAAAGCATAAGCGCGTCCATCGGCGCCGTTTTCGTTTCCCATACGTGTGCCATCGGGAAACAGCGGCCGCCACCAGAGCGTTTTGCGACTGCCACACATGAAGTTGATCATTCGCAAAATTTGATTCCGTGCTGATTTTCGTATTGCCTCGTCATCAACAAATTTAATTGTTAGCGCCAGTCCTACAAATGAACCCAACACTTCATCCTGTGATGTAAATTTCTGATTTTTATAATAATGCAAGTATTGTTTGTTTCGACGGTTAAATGCAGCCTCATTCGGGTGACCTGATTCTCTTTTGGTAAAAAAATATCCATCAGGCGATTCATACATTTTCAATGCTTCAACAGAATTATTCATAATCA
>DAOPKE010000059.1:0-6426 GCA_035390965.1 Bacteroidales bacterium
GTGAGCGGTTTTTTTATTTTTTTTCTTCAATAAAAATCTCCATACCAATCATTCCCTCATAAATATCGACAGGCATATTATGATTGAAATTCATTGTCCATTTGCCCGGTTCTGCGAAGCGGATTGAATCATAGACAGGGAAGGGAATTTCATAATAGTCGTTGATCAGATTTCCCGTTCTTTCGCCATCATCATTACGCATCGGGAGATGAATTTTTTTAAAGCGTGAAGAGCCGGATGGAGTTAGCAAAACCAGACTCATGTCAAGGGATGAAAAAGTAAAATTTTTCCCCATTCGCATTTTCCCATAAACATCATAATGAACTGATGAATCAGCAATATCAAATGAAAAAGAGACTGATTGATCAATATTCCATGTATTGTTGACAAAGCCGTAATAGTAAGTCTGATTATTTGATTGATCAGAAGAACAAGAAACAAAAAAAACAATCAGAAAAAACGACAAAAAAAAGACTTTCATATTTCACTTTCATTCAAATCTGACATTGTTTTTAAGGCAATAAAAGCCATACAAGAAGAACCAGTAATCAATGAATTTTCATCGATATCAAAACCAGAAGTATGAAGATTTGCCGATGGAGCATTTGTGAGCGGGTTGGTAATACCAAGACGATAAAAAACAGCTGGAACATTTTGGGCATAATAGGCAAAATCCTCTGCGGTCATACGCAAAGGAAGATCTGAAACCTTATCCGCGCCAAGAAATTCAACAGCAGCCAAACGGGCAATACGAGTCGTTTTTTCATCATTGATGAGAAATGGATAACCATGATGGATATCAACCGTACATTGAGCGCCAAAACCTTCAGCAATTCCTTTTGCAATGGAAACAATTTTCTGATGTGCTTCGGCCCGCCAATTTTCATCGAAAGTTCTGATTGTTCCTTCCATTGTCACAGAATCGGGAATTACATTGGTGCGGCCATCGGCAATCATTCTTCCGAAAGATAAAACCGTTGGAATTGAAGGATTGGCAGCACGGCTTGTTATCTGCTGCAAGGCAACAATGATCTGCGAAGCAATAACAACCGGATCAATATTCAGTTCAGGCGTGGCGCCATGCCCGCCGCGGCCAGTGACGGTGATATAAATTTCGTCAGTCGAAGCCATATAAGGTCCGCTTTTCAGACCGATTGAACCCGTTGGCAAACCCGGTAAAACATGTTGACCAATCATAGCATTTACCTTTGGGTAGTCGAGTACACCATCCTGAATCATTTTTATGGCCCCACCCGGAAAAGTTTCTTCAGATGGTTGAAAAACCAGTTTAAACGTACCATCAAAAGTATTCTTCAAATAATCAAGAATAAAAGCAGATCCCAAAAGCGAGGCCACATGGGCATCGTGGCCACATGCATGCATAACTCCATCAACCATGCTTTTATAATCACATAAATTTTGTTCCTGAATGCTGAGAGCATCCATATCGGCGCGCAAAGCGACACAAGCTCCCGGCGATTTTCCTTCAATAAGTGCAACGACACCATATCCGCCAATACCGGCCTTATAAGGTATATTCCATTCATCAAGAACAGAACAAATCAAGGCCGCAGTATTTTTTTCCTGACCAGACAGTTCGGGATATTTATGCAACTGACGACGTACAGCAACAAGTCGGGGATAGATTTTAGCAGCAAGCGATGAAATAATTTCAGTATTATCCATAATTAAAAATCAAGACTAAAAGACAGGACATATCGAGGGCTGTAAACCTGCAGCTCTTCAATTCCCCATGCAACATCGAATCGGACAAAATAGCCAAATATCACAGATCGGACACCAGCACCTATACCACCAACCAAAGGATTTCGGGGAGATTTTACAACAACAGTGATTGGTTTTTGATAATATGTTTCTGGCACCATGATATTTTGTTCTGAATATGGATTCAACCCAAGCCAAGCAGAACCGATATCGCCAAAGCCAACAATCTGAAAATTGTTAATAAACTGCGACTTGATTGGACGGTTAAGCAGATAGCGGAAGACCGGAAAACGCAATTCGGAATTAATAACTGCAAAAGTATTTCCATTGCGGATATTCTGCGGGAATCCACGAAGATTTGTGCCCAGTGTCTGAAAAGCAAAATTCATCGAAGTATCTACCGGCTGACTATAATTAAATGAAGGAAGAAAAGTGTTATCCGTTCCGCCAAGATAATAAAGCAATCGGGTTGAGCCAAACGAAGTACCAAAAGCCAGACGATTTGCCCAGATAAAGGTTCTATGAATTTTTGAATAATGCCGGAAATCAAGACCTGCGGTAATAAGATTAAGTTCAGATTTATTTATCCCTTGATAATATTCAGCAAAAACCTTATAACGCATACCATACATAATGTTTGTCATTACGGGTCGCGAGTTATCAAAAACAAGTTCAATCCTTGTTCCACCCCAAAATGTATTAACATCAGGTTGAGCCAGTGTAAAATCATCAATACTTTTATAAACTTGATTATCGTATTTTAAGATCAAGGTGCCCTTCAGTGCAAGAACAGGAGAAAAGGGCCATTTAAAGATATAATTCACATCGTGCAGATGATGTTTGACGTATGAAGTTTCATTTGCCGCATCATAAGTCATCCGATGAAAAACAATCTGCCGGTCAAGACGTTTAAACAAATCCTCGTAACTAATAAAATACTCATTGTTATCGAGCGAAAAAGAGGAGCGAACAACACCCGTAATTCTTTTATCTTCGAGTAAATCAGAAGCGCTTATCTGAAAAAGAGCATTATTGCCAGCATTCCCAAAAGTAACAACAGACCTGTTGTATGGCTGATAAGTTGTATTGAGAAAAGAAAAATCGAGTTGAGAAACAAGTTTGTCAATGCCATATTCCACATCATAGTTTTGCTGATGCGGCAAAGAAAATTTTTCAACCGAATCAGTTTTAGCCACTACGTTAGGTTTTGGATTTTTATTGGTATTTGTAGTAAAACGATAATTATATACGTTAACATTTCCCTTATCAGTCTGAGACTTAACAAAACCTTGTTTCTGAGCATTTTTGGCATTTTGACCCAGTGTATCCGGCTTTGTCTGATACATTGAAAAAATCAGATTTCGCTCATCTGCCCACGCAGTATTTAATGGTTCAGACCCGGAAGCGAAATCACCTGTAATATTTTTTTCAGCAACAACAATGCGTGAAGACTTTCCAACCGTAAAAACCAGAGAAACAAAATCAGAGCGAAGATATGACTCCTGTTCTCTGATTGAAGATGCATAATTGGTCATCGGCGAAACTGATGTAAAATACCGGTAATGTATTGAAGTATCAACATATGCAATAGCACTGTCGAAATGACCAATTAATTGATTTCTGATTCCATTTTCATCAGAGATGAAAGAAAAATATTTTCCATTCCAGGGCATGGGAGAAGACTCTGAAACAGCCGGAGTATTTGTTACGCGGCGCAGAATTTGCGGTTTTGAAACGACATCATAGGCAAAAATATCAAACGATTGCTGCTTATTGACAGGAATAGAATAATCAACCAAATACGTTTCCTGTTCAATTACAAGTGTATCACTTATGCGATTTGAAGCAAAAGCAATCATGCGGCCATTATCGATGAAGCGAGGCTGTAAATCATCATAAACATCATTAGTGATACGGACAAAAGATTTACTACCCGTGTAAAAAAGAAAAATGTCGCTGTAGCCATTAATCACAGCAGACATCACCAGTAAGGATCCATCGGGAGAATAGGCCATATCAAGAACCTTATTGATATTATCGATAAAAAACTCCTCACGGGTTTTATCTTCGACATTATATAAATACAACTTACGTCGTCCTTTATTTTCGACTTCCCAGGCAAAAAGGCCCGAAGTAGGATGCCATGCTGTTAGCGGATAAGTCATATCAGGGATGTCGTTCATTTTTGTTCCAAGCCGAAACAATTTCTTTTTCTTTTCGGACTGACGATCGACAATAAAAAGTTTTTTCTTGTTCACCTTATCCATTACATAGGTCAGATAACGTCCGTCGGGGCTTACTTTTGCCTGATAATAATGATTTTTTCTTTTAATTTTAACAGGCACATTGTGGTCCGGAGCCAGATCGCGGCCATTCACATCATTCAGGTAAACCGCCTGATTATGAGCATACCATTCACGGATGAGGTTTTTAAAAGAAATGCCAAGAACAAACAGAAACCCATTTTCCACATTTCGAGAAACCTTTGCCATATAAATGATGTTTGGGATCATATTCCCTCCATATTTGCCTGCAATAAAGCGCCAGACAGAATGACCGGCAAGAGTGGCATCGGCACCTTCGAGGTGATTGAATTTACTGAATTTTCCTGACACAAAGGCGTCGCGCATTTTTTCGTCCAGTTCAGTATTCCAATCCGACGCCAGATAGGATTGAAGACCGCTGAGATACCATTCCGGCAACGACATCAGCGTTGAGTTTTTCATATTGGCAGATATCTGTTCGCCATACATCATCTGATTCAGAATAACTCTGGCAATACCACCTCTGATTTGTTCCTCAAGGTTCAGATAATTGCCATTAAAATACAGAAAAACCTTATTGTCAACAACATGAGTTACTCCCCCGGTGTTATACAGCACTTCGTTATCGAGACCAATATTGGAAGATTTCATTTCACTGAGGGAGTTAAAAACGATGAAATGTATCTTGCTTTCAGATTTATAACTCAGTTTTTCTGATATTTCCTTCAAAGCCGAAGAAGCATATCGGGCGGCATTAATGGTAATTTTACGACCATCCTGATAAAAGACAAAGTCATAATCTTTAAATCGAAATTGGCTCCAGATACGCTCTTCGTTATACTGAACCCTGTTTTTACCAAATGACATATGGCTCCCATTATAAAACTGAGCAGAAACCTTCTGAAAAGGCATCAAAAGGGTAAAAAGGACAATTATGACGAAAGTTTTGCGCATAACCATTCTACCGTTTTAAACAACGGGATTGTAAAATTACGAAAATTTACCGGTTTTATTGCAATACAGATGTCAATAAAAAATAACTTTTATAAAAGGCCCGGAATTTGATTAATTTTGACCTCGAAAAAACAGTGTATGACACGTCTTGCATTCACCATTCCGTTATTTTTAATGCTCATCACCAATAGCATTGCGCAAAACGGTTTTGAGCTAAGCGGTCAAATCAGCAACTTTCAAAGGCCGGCAACCATCTATCTTTTGTCTGTTGAAGGATCCGAATGGGATGTGGCAGACAGCATGAAATCAATAAAAGGCGAGGTTTTGTTTTCGGCCGACACAATTCCGGTTACTGGGGAATATTATGTTTTTTGGGAAGAAAAATATTTCATCAATCTAGTAATTAACAATGAGCGCAGAATAGAATTCACCGCTGACAATCTTGAGGAAAATCTTGCTGTACACATACAAATTTCGGAAGAAAACAAAGCGTTTTACCAACTACGCGCCATAGAAAATTCGATTGATAGCTTATCCGCCATTGGCGATGAATACTATGAAAAGGGGATGCATGCACAACTTCAGAAAATCAGAAATCAATTACAACTAAAAATAGCTGAACTTGAGAAAAAAATACAACAAACTGATGCTGAAAGGCCCGGACTATTCTCAGTCAAATTATACAAAAGCAGCATTCCACCCGATTTTAACTCTTTTGCACTGTCAAATCCAGATCATGGATTTAAAACTGAGTATGACTTTTTAAAACGACACTACTTCGACAACATTGACAAATACGACAGTTGTCTTGTAAATACGCGTGTAATATATGATGCATGCAGTTTTTACCTGAGAAATTTTACAGACGAAAAAAACACGGCCGGTTATATCAAAACTGTTGATTTCATTATCAGTTCTTTTTCATGGAACAACAAACAATTTGATTATGTATTGAATCTTTTGCTCAACACATTTGAATCGGCGGGATTTGACGATGTTTATCTGCATTTGTTTGACACATACATGCACGGAACTTCTTGTGATGGCGGCATTCCTGGAGAAGCCGAACGAAAAGCACTTTCCATCAAAAACATGAAAAAAGGCACTTTTGCTCCGGAACTGACAGGGTTTGACAAAAATGGCAACTCGGTATCGCTGAGCGACTTTAAAGGAAAGACCGTCATTGTGATGTTCTGGGAATCATCGTGTGAGCATTGCCGCAACGCCATTCCGCATGTTACAGCACTGATAAAAGATAAACCAGACATTGTGCTGCTTTCATATTCTATTGATACAGACGAAAACAAATGGATAGGCGGATGCCTCGAAGAAGGGCTCCCAGAGCCATCTATAAGCGACCTCAAAGGATATGACGGAGCCAATGCCATACGATGGAATGTTTGGGGAACACCAAGCTTTTTTGTCATTGACACTGAAGGGAAAATTGCAGCAAAACCGCTTACATTGTCTGCTTTGGAAGATG
>DAOPKE010000059.1:6526-13365 GCA_035390965.1 Bacteroidales bacterium
TTAAAGGGTTAAAGGGTTAAATGATTAAAGGGTCAAATATAAATGAATAAAACAGGCGAAATCAGTAAAGGATTAAACCCGGAATAATGGGGTTTTACAAACATCAGCGTTTAATAATTTTGCCTTCATTGATGAGCTTTGAATCTCTACCAACAATAATTCTGGCACCTTTTTCCAGAACAATAACAGCATCGGGAGAAACGTGAAAAACCGATTTGTTACGGATATCAAGTCGGGCGCCTTTGCGCAGCAGCAACCGTGTACCCGGCATCATTTGGAAATGGGTATAATCGGTAATTACCGTTTTGCCTTTCACGATAATCACAGAATCGATGCGGGTTGGAGTCAATCCAGCATCAATAATAACTCTACGCCTTTTATCAATAATAAGGTCAAACTGATTATCGGAAGGCAAATCGGGTAAGACAATTTTCGGAGCACTCCATCTTACATTTTGCGAAACGACATTATCTCCATTACGAACACGCAGCAGCACATCGCCAGGAGAAGGCCAATTCTCTCGAAGAATTTCAACACTTACCGAATTCAGATAAATGACACGATTGTCAGGCGGCATGCCCTTATTGATGGATCTATTATCATTGAGCAAAGTGAGAGCATTTGCAGATGAAGGATTGGTTCCCACTGCAATTTTATTGTTACCGTGAAAAACAAAGGCCATTTCCGATTCGCCAAGATATGGAAGATTATTTACATAACCGCCAGAGACACGTTCTATAGCCGGATCACGTTTCTCTTTTTCTTCCAGATGTCCATCAAAATTATTATCAAAAGCCACTATTTCAGTTACGGCATTACCGCTCAACGGGTTCATCAGTGCGGGTTTTCGTTCAAAAGGATAATACAATCCATTATTCAGACACCAATCATTTCTTACAAGGGTGTCTCCCCACACAAAATCATACATTCCGCTTGCAGGCAATGAACGAATAAAATCGGCATAACCGCCGAATACATTTTTACCATACAAATCATCATGTGAAACCTGTAAATAAGCATAAATGCCAGGAACAGCATGATCGGTACAGCCAGACTCTTCATATTGAAACACATCGAATAAACTTCCATTAAAAGATTTTGTCTGATGATTTTCAATCCACAACCATTGCTGATATTCATCGTCAGGGACTCCCGGAAGTCTAATCCGGAGCGCATCTCCAGATGTTATAAAATCGCGGAGAATAATTAATGTATCAACAATGTACTCATTTCGGAAATCAAAATCTGTGTTTACCTCTTTAGCTGAAAAATTCAATGCAGAAATATAATACTCTTTCTCAGGCCGCTTCCAGCCAAGCTTATAACGATCCCATGCATTGCAAGACAACAGTGATTTATTGGCTGCTCCCATCATGCCCCATCCTCCCTGAAAAGACAAAAACAATTGCGGGCCGCTGCTTGAATGATTTCCTCCGCAACAATGAAGGTTATTGCCGCCAAAGAGCAAATGATTATATTCATGCAAAAGAATATTGAAAGGACTGATACTGCGCGAAGAGAATACGCTATAGGAATCCGTTTTAAACAAGACATTTCTTGATACATTTCCTGAAGAAGCATAACCGGCAAGATGACCAGGATAAGTGCAATTTCGGACAATCACCATTACATGATCAAAAGAAAGTGGCGAATCTGGTGTCCGGATTAACTTTTGCTTACCAGGAGCTGATTTAACCCAAAGATCAAAACTATCGGCGGGCAAAGCCGCTTTGGTCATGAAGCCCTTGTTCCATGCTTCATTCAGAATAGAAGCAACATTAATATCACCTTTGCTTTTATACTGAAACGGGATCTCCGGATTATCAGGATTCAGCAGAATATCGGCAACAACATTGTACTGACCAAAGGAGCACTCATGATAATATCGGCTAACCAATCCTTTTGGATCAGACGACGGAAAGACATCAAACAAATCACTGGCCCAAACAGGATATGCTCCGGGTTTCCAAAATTCATTTGTATCCGTTGCATTTTTTTCAACACCAGCCGGATATTCAACTTCAACAAACACCAATAATATCCTGATGGTTCCCTTCACCGGTAAAACCTGACCATTACGGGAACTGATACTGTTTTCCTGAGCATGAGAAAAAAAAGAAAACAGCGCCAGCAACAAACAAAATGAAACGAAACGACCCATAAAAAATTAATTATGTAAATATACAAATTCTGAAAAAAGGGAATTCAGTATCTTTGCTGAAAATATTCTCAGGATGAAAATCTCATACAACTGGCTGAAGCAATATCTAAGCACCGATCTGCCAGCAGAAATCATTTCAAAAATTCTCACCGACAACGGATTGGAAGTAGAAGGACTGGAAGAACATGAAAAAATCAAGGGCGGATTAGAGGGAATTGTCGTTGGTCATGTGCTTGAATGCGCGCATGTAGAAGGCACCGAGCATCTTTCTCTCACGAAAGTTGATGTAGGGACTGAACAATTGCAGATTGTATGCGGGGCACCGAATGTTGCTGTCGGACAAAAAGTGTTGGTTGCCTTACCAGGAGCCACATTGTACAAATCGGACGGGACATCCCTGACCATAAAAAAAGCCAAAATGCGCGGCATTGAAAGCAACGGAATGATCTGCGCCGAAGATGAACTCGGTCTGGGCTCATCTCATGCCGGAATTATGGTTCTTGATTCTATTGCCGAAACAGGATTGCCTGCTGCAAAATTCTTTAATATCTCTTCTGATTATGTTTTTGAAATCGGCCTGACCCCCAACCGAAGCGACGCCATGTGTCACACAGGAGTGGCCCGCGATCTGCTGGCCGCACTGCATAACCGATGCGGCGAATTTTCTACAGAATTGCAAATGCCTTCGGTTAATGCTTTTAAAGCAGACAACAATGATCTGACAACACCTGTTGAAGTAAAAAGTCCCGAAGCATGTATCCGATACAGCGGATTAACACTAACCAACCTAAATGTTACCGAAAGTCCCGATTGGCTGAAAATAAAACTGGAATCTGTTGGACTTCGTCCCATCAATGTGGTTGTGGATGTTACGCAATATGTCATGCTGGAACTCGGACAACCGCTCCACGCCTTTGATTACGATAAAATCAGTGGTGGAAAAGTCATTGTTCAATGCTTGCCCGATGATACCATGTTTACAACATTGGATGGTGTTGAACGCAAACTAACTTCACGCGATCTGATGATCTGCGATGCAGAAAAAGGGATGTGCATTGCCGGTGTATTTGGAGGTGAACACAGTGGTGTAAGCATGGAAACAAAAAGGGTATTTCTTGAAAGTGCGTGTTTCAATCCTGTGTCAGTGCGTAAGACTGCCAAGCATCACGGATTGCATACCGATGCTTCGTTTCGTTTCGAACGGGGAACTGATGCGGAAATCACTATTTACGCCATTAAACGCGCTGCATTGCTGTTGAAGGAACTAACGGGATGCAACATCAGTTCAGAAATTTCGGATTATTATCCGGTGAAAGTCGAAAAACCGGCTGTTGTTCTGAATATTGCATCCATGAACGCTTTTGCCGGATCACCGATTCCTACCGACACTGTTGCAGGTATTTTAAAAGACCTTGATTTTGTAATTACAAAGCAAACTCCAGAAGAGCTAACGATTGAAGTTCCGCTCAACCGCACCGATGTTACAAGGCCAGTGGATGTATATGAAGAAATATTCAGGATTTACGGCTATAATAATATTCCGATGCCGGAAAAATCAAATACAATTTACCCTAAAAACACAGGCATATCGCTGAATGAATTAATACAAAAAGTATCTGATTTTCTGGCTGCAAAAGGATTCAGCGAAATCATGTGCAACTCGCTTAACAGCATGCAATGGTACGAAAAAGCAAGTGGTTATCCACTTGAAAATATTGTAAACATCCAAAATCCGCTCAGTCGTGAATTGAATGTGATGCGTTACAGCATGTTGCCGGGGATGCTTCAATCGGCAGCATACAACATTAACCGCAATACTGCTAATCTGAAATTTTTCGAACCAGGAAAAACATATGTGAAAAATACAACAGACAAAGAGAAACCAGTTACAGCTCGGTTTTCAGAAACAAACATGCTTTCGTTACTCATGACCGGAAGCGAACGTCCTGAAAACTGGAAATACACAGCAGAAACATCGGATTTTTTCAGCATAAAATCGGCGCTGGAAGATCTTTTTGATTTTCTTGGCATTATAAATTCCGTTGTTGCAAGAACAGAAGTAAACCATCAGTTTACATTTGGAATGACATACATACTCAACGAAAAAACGCTTGCAGCCTTCGGTCTGGTAAAAAACGAGCTACGTACATTATCAGATGTTGACAATGAAATCTGGTATGCAGAGCTAAATCTTGATTTGTTGCTTAAGAAAATCCGTAAAACAAATATGCGCTATCAGGATATTCCGAAGTATCCGGCGGTCCGGCGCGATCTGGCATTACTGATTGACAGCAATAGTACTTTTGAAAGTATTCAGAAAGCCGCACTGGGAGCTGAAAAGAAGCTACTTAAAAAGGTGGATCTGTTTGATGTTTACGTGGATAAAAAGCTGGGTGACAATAAAAAAAGTTACGCAATCAGCTTTATGTTCCGTCACGATGAAAAAACGCTGACTGATGCAGAAGTTGATAAAGCGATGGATCGGATTACGACTGAGGTGTTGAAGGTGACCGGCGGTGTGATAAGATAAATGAAATAATCCATCGAAGGGTTTTGAACCCTTCGAAAGATTGTGCAACTTATCTTCCCCGCTCTGCTTCAAAAGCAACGGCCGCAATGCGACCACCCAAAGCCGGAAAGGTTTTATGAATTTTGCATTTTACATGTTGCGCCAATAAAAATTCAGACAAAACAGTATCAAGAATATGGCTGGCGACATGCTCAATAATGTTGTGGTGCACTTCCATAATCTCTTTAATGCGCAGATAAACCGCCTGATAATTGATTGTTGTTTCAAGTTTGTCGCTCAACATTGCCTGTGAAGCGTCGAATGAAATATACACATCAACAGAAAAGCCCGGATGTACGATTTTTTCCTCATCGAAACATCCAACCGGAGCGCGGAATTCCATACCTTCAATTGAAATAATCTCCATAAATAGTGGCTGATAAAAATTTTGCTCGTAATTTTGTACAAAAGTAGAAAAAATGGCCGACGAAAAAATCAATCTTCCTGAAGAAGGAAAAGTGCAGAAAAATTTCATTGAAGAAATCATTGATTCGCATTACGAAAGCGGACGGTTTGATCATGTATTGACCCGTTTTCCGCCGGAGCCCAACGGATATCTGCACATTGGTCACGCAAAAAGTATTTGTCTGAATTTCGGGCTGGCCCGCAAATACAACGGCAAATGCAATCTGCGTTTCGACGACACCAATCCGACCAAGGAAGATGTTGAATACGTTGATTCCATCAAGGAAGACGTTAAATGGCTGGGTTTTGAGTGGGCCAATGAATTTTACGCCAGCGATTATTTTCAGCAATTATACGACTGGGCCGAAAAGCTGATTGCTGACGGCAAAGCATACGTTTGTGAATGCAGTCAGGAGACCATTAGTGCAAACCGCACCACGCCTACGCGTCCGGGTATTGCATGTGAGCACCGCAACCGTACACCTGAAGAGAATATGCAGTTGTTCCGCCGCATGCGCGATGGCGAATTTCCGGATGGTTCTATGGTTCTGCGTGCCAAAATCGATCTGAACTCGCCCAACATGCACATGCGTGATGCCATCATGTACCGGATTCTGCATGCCGAGCACCATCGCACCGGCAACAAATGGAATATTTACCCGATGTATGATTATGCGCACGGACAAAGCGATTCGATTGAAGGCATTACGCATTCAGTATGCACATTGGAATTTGAAGTACATCGCCCGTTGTATGATTGGTTTGTTGCCAATCTCGGCATTCATGCACCGCAGCAAATTGAATTTGCACGATTAAATCTGAGCTACACCGTCATGAGCAAGCGTAAATTGCTGCAGCTGGTGAACGAAAAGCATGTCAGTGGATGGGATGATCCGCGGATGCCGACCATCAGCGGTATGCGCCGTCGCGGATTTACCGCTGAATCTATTCGTTTGTTTGCCGAAAAAGTAGGTGTTGCCAAACGCGAAAACGTGATTGAGCTTGGTCTGCTGGAATTCTGCGTACGCGAAGATCTGAACAAACGAGCCGAACGTCGCATGGCTGTTCTGAATCCGGTGAAACTGATTATTACAAATTTCGACGATACCAATATTGATCTTTTAACGGCCATCAATAATCCGGAAGACGAAACAGCCGGAACCCGTGAAATTCCGTTTGGACGCGAGCTCTACATTGAGCGTGACGATTTCATGGAAGAGCCTGTAAAGGGCTACCATCGCCTGTATCCGGGCAATGAAGTCCGTCTGCGTTATGCCTACTTTGTAAAATGCACCGGTTGCAAAAAAGACGAGAACGGAAATGTGATTGAGGTATATGGAGAAATTGATCCGGCGAGCCGTGGCGGCAACAGTCCCGACGGCCGCAAGGTGAAAGGGACCATTCACTGGGTGCCCGCCAAACAATCGGTTGCCTGCGAAACCCGGCTTTACGACCGGCTTTTCACAGTTCCCGCGCCCGATGACGCTGAAGAAGGAAAAACATTCCTTGATTATCTGAATCCAAACAGCATGAAAACAGTGACAGCATATTGCGAGCCAGCGCTGACAGCGGCAAAGCCGGGACAGTATTTTCAGTTTGAGCGATTGGGATATTTTGTTCCGGATAAAGAAAGTCCTGCGGGAAAGCCGGTTTTCAACCGGACAGTGACGCTGAAAGATAGCTGGGGGAAGTGATGATTTAAGA
>DAOPKE010000059.1:13465-17228 GCA_035390965.1 Bacteroidales bacterium
TTTGATTTTTGATCGGAAGGGCGATTGAAAAACGAACTCTGAACACTGAACATAGAACAAGGAAGTTCGAAGTGAGAAGTAAAGACTAAACTCTGAACATCGAACATTCCTACGCTATCGGTAGGAACTTTCAGCTGAACAAGGAACCTGTCTGACGCCAGGCAGGCAAGGAAGAGAAAAGAAAGAAGGATGTTTTGATTTAAGAACATTCCGTGTTATCAACGGAACAAGAGGATTTTTGATTTTTGCCTTTCGACGGAGTTTACTCCGCTGCCTCCTTCGATACTTCGCACGCTATTTCTCAAGAGGCGCTGCAGGAGCGAAACTCAGGATGACAGCGTGGGTCTAAGTGTGAAAAAATTTGATTTTTGAAATTAATCTGATTTGAGATTCGAATTGCAGAATGGAATGCAATACTTCAAAAAATAAAACCGTATTTCTTATTCAATAATGATTTTAGCAGATTTTCTCGTCAGCTGGGTGTAGAGGGTCACACAATAAACGCCTGATGCAAACGGAAGAAACAGTTCCTGTAGCTGCCGGTCGTCGGCCTGCATATAAAAAACCCGCTGGCCCAAAATGTTTGTCACTTCCAGGTTATAGCCCTGTGAAAAATCAGAGCCCGGGTTTACAGTAATGAAGCCATCGCTGGGATTTGGATATACTGCAAATGAAATATCAGGTAATGAATCGTGTCTTCTGTACTCAGAGAATTTGGCCAGAAAGCAATTTTCGGCTCCAATATTTATCAGAGAGTCATTTCCAATAACAAGAACAGAACTGGTATAAGATCCTGCTATATAAATATTGTTTTCCTTGTCAATGGTAAGTGCAAAGGCTTCGTCAAATCCCTCATCACCAGCACCGCGGCAATATTCTGTTTCGCCTTCACTGTTGTATTTAAGCAATAAAAAGTCGGGAAATGAATGGCCAACCAATGTATCGTTTGCAATAAAAAGAGTATCATACATGTATTGACCAGTGATAAAAATCTTTCCTTTTGAATCAAATACGCAATTATTGTAATCTGCAACAATGGGATCATCGCCGATTGATCTGGCCCACAGGAAGTCGCCCGAAGAGCTGATCATAGCCGTAAACGCATCTGTATTGGGTGGAATGTATGTCAATGTGTCAGAGCCGATAATCAACGGATTGCTGTTGAAACAACCGGTGAAAACAATGTTCCCTTCATTGTCAATATCCATGTCATAAATATTATCATGATCGGTTCCGGCAATCTGCTTCACATCACTATATTCGAAGTCAGGCGTCATTTCTATCACAAATGCATCCAGAGAAATACTTGGTGGAATTGTATCCAAATTGAAAATCGTATCCGGCCCAATTCCCATCCGGGGAGTTGCGAAGTTGCCGCAGAAAACGATGTTGCCATCGGGCTTCACCTTGATTGCTCTGATGACAATACCATCGTCTGAGTCTTCGCCGAAATTGGTGCCCCAGACTGCTTCACCGTTTTCATTCAGTTTAAAAATGAACGCATTGGTACATGGGTTTCCATTTCCTTTTTTGTCCAGCACAACATCATCCATTGATAAAACATAACTGTCAAAGCCGCCGGCAATAAAAATATTATCATTCTGGTCGGTGCAAATGCTGCTTGAGCCGTCAAATGCCGGACCAACAGCCGCTTTCATCCAGATCAGGCCGCTGGAAGGACTGATTTTGGCAACAAAGAAATCTCTCAGACATGTACAGTTCACAGCATAGCCATTATAATACAATGAAGGACTTTCAAAAACTCCTGTAATAATGACATTGCCATGTGAATCGACCGTCAATGCGGTTGCTTTGTTGTTGCTGCCAGCCGAACCCTGAAAGCTGTTTGCCCATATCACCTGTCCTGAAGAATCGAATTTCACGATGAAGATATCCGACACACCGGTGTTATACAGAGTAGTATTGCCAAATGTTATGCTTGAACTGTAAAACCCGCCTGCCATGTAAACATTTCCATCTGCATCGGTTGCAAGCGCATTGGCCTTATCGACATAGTCTCCGCCAAAGCCCTTTGCCCAATGCCACTGAGGCGTCTGGCAATGAATCAGCTGAGGAAGTAAAGATAGCAGTATAATGGAAACAGCAAAAATCTTATTCATGATAAATAAATTTAATCAATGTAAACAGTTCCTTTTATACAAATTTAGGAAAATAATTAAATAGAAAAATTTCTTTTTTGAATTTCACATTCAAACTGCCTTTGCTTAATAAAATTCAGAATCAATTCACAACGTGTAAAACATATGTATGCGGAGGGCGCGATTCGACTTCTTTTGCTGATTTTCGCTGCATTTTTGCCCGTTGTCATTCAGAGTGTTTGAACCAAATGCCTCAAAAACATCCGACATCAAACGTATCGAAGAACGACAACGGGCCCTGCTGACTCCTTCGATACTTCGCACGCTATGCGCAAGAGGCGCTGCAAGAGCGAAACTCAGGATGACAGCAGGGTTTTGTTGAAAAATCAATAAGCCACATAAATTATTCAACACAAACTTATTTACTTTAGCTAATTCAACAAATTATAATATTTTTACAAACAATAATGGTGAAAACAATCCCTGCAATATTGTCTACAATCCTCTTGCTGTCATGTAACTTTTCCAATCCGGAAAACAATGCAAATCACTATGCATTCAGAGATATTAAAACCTGCTTCTTTTATAATTATTTATTAGAAAAAAATCCGGCAAACCTTCCATATTTCGAAAATCAAATTATTCAGGAACTTTCAAAATGTATAAACCAGAAAATACTCTTTGAAGAACTAATTCAAGATTCCACATGCTGGCTGGTTCTGGAATGTATAGACTTTAATACTTCCCCTGCCGGTATCCGGCAGCCAGGATTTGAAATTTTTCTTGATTCATGTGGCAGCATGTCTCATAATTGTAAAAGTACCTGTCCCGAAGAACTTGCTGACAAGTATATTTCATACCTTGACTGGCGCAGTCAAAATTTTCGACGAATCAGACTAACAGACATTGCAGACAAAGAAATGATTATAAGCCCTGAAATGGGTCGGGTATTCAAATCCAGAGGATTCCTTGAAATGGGAATTGAAACAAACCCGGAAAATTCAGCACAAATCAAACAAATAAGAAATATCAGGACTTTTATTCGTGAGGTTGCTTCCAAATACTATGATTTCAGAGACGAAACGGCATACAAGTATTTCTCTAAATCACTCAAAGACCTTTCAAAAACCGAATGGATAAAAACTGTAAAGTTGTCAGAGTTCTATTCTGAGTTTCACTTTTTTACGTCAGATCCGGATTCCTTAAATCTTTTCCTTATTCCCTGTGATCACAAGAAACTAATACAAATTCCCAACAGAGAACACGGGATTATTGACTAATCTCTTGCAAAAAATCTGCACCACCAGATTTCACCGAAATCTCCGTCTCAGCACCAACAAAGAACGCTCTGTTCAGTTCAGTATGTCCCGCCGGAAAACCAAACAGCAGAGGAAAAGAATATTCACAAAGCTGATCGCGGATAATGGTTTCCGCATCTTTTCCAAAAGGAGTTTCGTTATCATGCATCTCGCTCATGGTGCCGATCACAACGCCAGCCAGATTATCGAAAACGCCGGCACGTTTAAGTCCCAGCATCATACGGTCGATGTGATACAAATATTCATCGAGATCCTCGAGAAATAATATTTTTCCATGCATATCCGGAAATGAGGCAGAGCCTAGCATTGAATACAACACACTCAGGTTGCCACCCACAAGAATTC
>DAOPKE010000060.1:0-7270 GCA_035390965.1 Bacteroidales bacterium
CTCCGTTTGCAGTCACCTGTTCAACCGGAGCCACAGGAACCGTTGCTTTTACTTCAACGGATTTATTTTCATCGAACACTTACACAGCTCAGCTATCCAATGCTTCAGGTAGCTTTGCTTCACCGGTAAATATCGGTTCGTTGTTAACTGATGCAAATTCTGGTACCATAACATTCACCATTCCTCCCGGAACACCAACCGGCTCGGGATATATGATCAGGGTTATCAGCAGCAATCCGGTTGTTATCGGCAGTAATTCGGCAACTTTCAATGTGACCCTTTCAGGCGGGCCTTGCTCGTGCTATGAAATTGAAAGTATTTTGGTTGATGCCTGCGATGAAGGAGTTGAAGGCGAAAATGAAATGTTCCGTTTCACGGTTGGTGGAGGGGATCTGAATACCAGTGATATTTTTATTGACTGGCCAAATAATCCTTGGAAGGGGGTGTGTCAGAATGCGGCCACTGATTCTATCGTTGCCGGCATCAACGCCACGGTTACTCTTCCTGGTCAGGTTGTTCAGCCGGTTGGCGGGGTCATTCCTGCAGGAGCAACGGTCATGTTTTTCACAAGTACCGCTTTTGATTTCAGCAAATTCGATTTTTCTGCATTGAATTACACATTGTATGCAGTTTTTCAATGTGAAGGAAATACCCAGGGACATTTCGGAAATCATACTTCTACTGGCGATAAAACTTTGGTTTTGGAGTGTGGATCTGGATGTCACTCGGAAACGGTTACTTATAATGCTGATTCACTTTATGCAGGAGATGGTGCAACAGTTGATTTTGATGTGCCGGGTACTCCAACATATTCTGATTCAGGGTATTGCGCATCTGTTCCCATTTTTGATGTTTTACCAATCGATCTGATTTTTTTCAAATCAATCTGCGATGGAAATTCAGCTGTTTTATATTGGTCCACCGCTACCGAAACCAACAACGCTTATTTCACCATCGAAGCAGCTGAAAGTGCCAATGCTGATTTTGTGCCGGTGGCAAAGGTGAATGGTGCAGGGAATTCCAATGAAGTGCTGAATTATTCTGTTGAAGTAGAATCTTCAGCCAAATATTTCCGCCTCAAACAAACCGATTATGATGGGAAATTCACTTATTCGGATGTGATTGCGGTTGATTGCGAAGGCAGTCCTGTTCAGCTTTTTCCAACGCTGGTGGCTGAGGGAGAGAATATCATTATCATTGGAGAAGTAAGCAGCATCCGGGTTTTCGACAGCATGGGCAGGGAAGTGGTCCCTGAAATCAACGAAAACAAGGTCTGTTGCCTCGAGCCGGGCATGTATTTCTTTGTGATCAATGGTAAATCGAATCATAAAGTAGTTGTTCAGTAATATTTATTTACCCCCCAATTATCAACAAAGCGGATCTCCTCAAGGCGGTCCGTTTTTGTTTTGGGTAAACTCTTTCCACTAAAACACAACGACTGAGTTCCCGGCCGAAGCTTGCAGAGTGCCGGGATCTCGCCGAAAACCGACACAGCACCTTGGATTTTTCTTCCGCGAATTTGGCAGATTTACGCGAAGAATTCTTCTTTCCTCAGCAGGTCTTATAAACGCGAACCCGCCGGCATCAGTCACTATTGAGACATGATGGGCGGACAAATTCGAATCAGCCTTCACCTGTCTGCAATTTCAACTGCAACAGGCAGTCAGGAAGGCCTGCGATGAAGCCTGATTCAGAGGCGTACTTAGTTCCTGGTCCCAGATTGAGAAACAGCTTTGCTGACTGTGCCGGGATCTCGCCGAAATCCTTCGACTTGTCAGGTTCTACGTGAAGCCCTGGCTGCGACCGCTAAGGACTTGGTTGTACTGGGTGGGCGGACTGTTGGGTTTGGGCATGGCAGCTACTTTTCCGACGATTCCATATTCGTAGTAACGGGCGCTAAAATGTCGGGAATCATCAAACTTATTGCCCCACGGCGGTCCGTTTTGTTTTGTGAGCTGTGGCTGCTCCCGACGATTCCATGTCCGTAGTAACGGACGATAGAATGTCGGGAAAGTTGCAACCTGGCTGTTTTCCTGCTGAAAGCAGCTTAACCTTAACCTTAACCTTAACCTTAACCTTAACCTTAACCTTAACCTCAACCCTAACCTTAACCTTTATATTTATTTGCATTTCACATCAATTATATTTATTATTGCATCATGTAAAACAGAAACAACTTCTCGTTTTGTTTTGCTGTCTAATGAAACAGAAAAGAAATCTTCACTATGAATAAAAAATTCTACGCACTGACCTGCCTGATTATCGCATCAATCCTAACTGTTCATGCTCAGGCGCCCAAAGCTGTTACTACCATGGAAACCTTCGATGCCGTTTCGCTTCCTGCAGGATGGACGGTTGTTGATACACTCAGCGACACGCATACCTGGGAGTTTGTTACTGTTTATCCGGTTGCCTATACATTGGACGGGACCCCCTTTGCCATTGTGAACAGCGATGCGGCTGGATCGGTGCCCATGAGTGAGCAATTGATTTCGCCGACCTACGATCTTTCTTCGAATAATCAGATTCTTATTGAGTTTGACATGTATTTTCATTATTTTGGCGGAGGCGGCTCTGAATCAGCTAATGCAGAGGTCTGGGATGGAAGCACATGGGTGAATTTAATGAGCATTACATCGGATATGGGCGGATGGGGAACACCGCAGCATGTTACCATTGATGCATCAGCACACAAAAATGCGAATTTCAAAGTACGCTTTTATTATAAAGGTGCTAATGGCGATTATTGGTGGGCTATTGACAATGTAAAAATCTGGGATCCACAACCCAATGATGTGGGAATTGCATCGCTGGTTACTCCTTCCAATGGATTCGGAATGAGCGCCGAAGCAATTTCTGTTTCAGTCAAAAATTACGGAACAACGGCTCAGACATCAATTCCTGTTTCTTATCAGGTGGATGGTGGTGCGGTTGTAAATGAAACGCTCAACACATCTTACACTGGATTTACAACGCTGGCTCCGGGTGCGGAATTCACTTATACTTTCACTGCAACCTATGATTTCTCAGCATATCAGACATATCAAATCAAAACGTGGACTGGCCTTGCAACGGATACTGATCATGAAAACGATACTCTTTACACATCCATATCCAATGCTCCGGAGCTAGTGCAGAACACGTATGACTATATACTGAACGGCACATTGGGTATTGAATCCGATGGAGATTTTTTCTGGGTTTCATTTTATACGACTCCCGGAAAGTTCGGTAAATACTCGCTTTCAGGCACATTGCTTGATACATTTAGAATTTCTTCATTGGCTGTAGGTATCCGAGATCTGGCTTATGATCCTGTAAGCGGTCACTTTTTTGGAGGTGCTGGCACCCCAACCATTTATGAGTTAGCTCTTGATTCTGTGACCCCATCGCTCATTGGTTCCGTTAGTACGCCTTCAGGAGCAAGTGTGCGTTATATTGCCTATGATCATGTGCGCGATGGTTTTTGGGTGGGTAATCTGAATGGCGATATTTTCCTGGTTGACCGAACAGGAGCTTTGTTGAACGCAACAGGAATTGTTAACCCAATTGCTAGTGGAACACTAACAGGATTGGGAAACCGCTATGGACTTGCCTTTGACGATTGGTCATGTCCTTCGGAATACCTGTGGATTTTCTCGCAACCCGGCACGCCAAGCAATGTTTACCTGTCTCAAGTCGATATTTATACTGGCCTTCCGACAGGACGAAGCATTGATGTTACAACACAAATATCATTTTCCGGGGCTGTTCCTGCTGCAGGCGGACTTTTTACACATCCGGATATTGTAGCGGGAACTGTTTCTGTTGGCGGTCTGGTGACTGGTGCAACCACAGATGCTGATCCCAACATGATTTTCATCATGGATCTGCAGGCCCTGCATCCCGATCAGCCCATGGTTATCAATAGTGTTTTTCCCGCACCTGATAGCACCAACATTCAGTTTGGAAATGTAATTGAACTCATTATTAATGAACCATTTGTAGTTAATGATACTGCACTGATTGTCATTACGGATGGAACCACACCTGTTATTATTGACAGTGTAACAGTTTCAGGCGATACTTTGCGGATTTATCATCAGGATTTTTCCGGTGAAACAACTTATACTGTTCATTTCTTTGCAGGTGCTTTAACAGGATTATGCAGCGATAATACCGATTTCAGCTGGTCATTTACTACAGGCGTTACCGGATTCACCGAGGCCGCCAGTGGCAGTGTGTCATTATTCCCCAATCCGGCCAACAATTCAATTATTGTCGATGGTGCCGAAGGAGCTGTGCTGAAAATTTTTACACTCACAGGAAACTGTGTGCTGGAGCAGCTTTTGACAGAGCAAAATCAGCAAATAAACACCAGCAATCTTGTTGAAGGAATGTATGTGATTGAGATTGCAGCTGAAGGTATAAGACAGTTGCAGAAGCTGGTAATCAGCAGGTAATTTTAAGATTTTCCTCAAGTTGATAGTTGGGTAAAAACAAATTTCTATAGCATACCGACCTTCCAGAGTTCGCAATACAATGGAGAACCTGGAAGAGTCGGGACGCTGAGGACCTCTTACCAACTATTCCATGTTCTCCGCGGAGTTTATACTGCTCCGCAGTGCTTCGAACTATGGAATGTTGGATTATTGTGGCTTTTTGAAAAATTTCCCCGACCTTCCAGAGTCCGCAATGTTATGGAGAACCTGGAAGAGTCGGGACGCTGAGGACCTCTTACCAACTATTCCATGTTCTCCGCGGAGTTTATACTGCTCCGCAGTGCTTCGAACTATGGAATGTTGGATTATTGTGGCTTTTTGAAAAATTCTCCCGACCTTCCAGAGTCCGCAGTGTAATGGAGAACCTGGAAGAGTCGGGTTTAAGTAAATTCAATATATTTGTTCATAGATAAAAGAAATGGGAAATGACTCTTAAAATTGAATACGGAAAACACTATCACATCTTCAACAGAGGTAACAACAAAGAAATTTTATTCTATGAAGAGGCTGATTTTTTGCATTTTCTGAACTTATATTCAATTTATGTACTTCCTGTGACTGACACGCTTTCATGGTGTCTAATGAATAACCATTTTCATTTTTGTGTACGTATAAAAGAAAAAGAGGAAATCGGTTTTTTAAATCCTGAAGACTTGTTTAAGAATAAAACCTCTGTAAAATGGAAAATCAATAAAGAACAAATTTCCTCAAAGTATTTTAAGCCAACGCCCTCCCGCCAATTTGCTCATCTGTTTAACGCTTATTCAAAATGGTATAATTTCAAATATTCACGTTCAGGCTCATTGTTTGAAAAGAATTTCGAAAGAAGCATCGTGAATAATGAATCATACTTAGTGGATCTGATAGTATATATCAACGCAAACCCATTGAAGCACAGAATCAATAACAATGCTGAGGATTACGTATGGTCATCTGCAAAAGGAATAATTAATGGAAGTGATATTCTGTGCAATTTACCATTGATTTGGAATTATTTTGATGATTCAGACAATTTTAAACAGGTGATAAACAATTGCAAATGGTCTGCTGATTTTTGGAAAGACTCGGAATAATTACCTTCAAAATTATTGCATCATCTTCCGACCTTCCAGAGTCCGCAATATAATGGAGAATCTGGAAGAGTCGGAAGCTGAGGACTCTTACCAACTATTCCATGTTCTCCGCTTTGCTTCGAACTATGGAATGTTGGATTATTGTGGCTTTTTGAAAATTCTCCCGACCTTCCAGAGTCCGCAATATAATGGAGAACCTGGAAGAGTCGGAAGCTGGGACATCTTACCAACTATTCCATGTTCTTCGCTATGCTTCGAACTATGGAATGTTGGATTGATTTAGTTTGTTTTGAGTTAGTGTCTAATATATATCAATCCGCAAGTTGTTTTGTTCGTGTGAGTATTTATATGCCATACATCAAAAAAAATATTTATTTTGTGGCACATTAAATATATATCGTCATGGGCAAAACCATTATTGAAAAAGACATTGCAGACAGCATCAAGTCGAAACTTGGTATAAAATCGGCCGGACAGGCCTCTATTCGTGAAATCAAAAAGCTGGCAGATGAGATTGAATCGGCCACCGGCGTTAAATTCGTCCGCATGGAGATGGGCGTTCCGGGATTGCCACCGGCGCAGGCGGGAATTGAAGCAGAAATTGCCGCGTTGAAAAGCGGTGTGGCAGCCTTGTATCCCGACATTATGGGCGTGAAGGAACTGAAAAAAGAAATCTCACTCTTCGTGAAGAATTTTCTGAATATTGAAGTCAGCCCCGAGGGATGTGTTCCCACTGTCGGCTCTATGCAGGGCGGTTTTGCATCGTTCATGCTGCTCAACCGGATCAAAGCTGACCGTGACACTGTTCTGTTCATCGATCCCGGATTCCCTGTTCACAAGCAGCAGGTGAAGGTGTTGGGAAATAAATTTGCCAGCTTTGATGTATATAACTATCGTGGTGAAAAGCTGCGCGAAAAGCTGGAAAGCATGTTGTCGGCAGGCAACATTCACAGTATGCTCTACAGCAATCCAAACAATCCTTCCTGGATTTGTTTTACCGATACTGAATTGAAAATTATTGCAGAAGTGGCAGCGAAATATGATGTGGTGGTGATTGAAGACCTGGCTTATTTTGCCATGGATTTCCGCAAGGATTATTCTAAACCCGGCCAGCCGCCTTTTCAGCCGACCATTGCGAATTATTACGACAAATACATTCTCATGATCAGCAGCTCGAAAGCATTTAGCTATGCCGGACAGCGCATTGGCATGATGGTGATTTCGGACAAGCTGTTCACATCTAATTATCCCGATCTGAAACGTTTTTATTCGCGCGAAGAATTTGGTCATGCCATGATTTTCGGCACCTTGTACTCGCTTAGCAGTGGTGCTGCCCATACCACACAATACGGACTGCTTGGTATTTTGAAAGCAGTGAACAGCGGCCAATATAATTTCCGTGATGATGTGAAAGAGTATGGAGAGAAAGCAGCCATCATGAAAAAAATGTTTACCGACAACTGCTTCAAAATTGTGTATGACATGGACGAAAACAACCCAGTCGCCGATGGATTCTACTTCACCGTGAGTTATCCGGGCATGTCGGGTGATCAGCTGCTGGATGAATTCCTGTATTATGGAATCAGCGCAATCGCACTCAGTACCACTGGAAGCGAGCGTACAGAAGGCATCCGTGCTTGTGTGTCGCTGGTGCATCGCAATCAGTTTCCGGCTCTGGAAGAGCGTTTGAAGCTGTTTCATCAGAATCATGCATAA
>DAOPKE010000060.1:7370-15634 GCA_035390965.1 Bacteroidales bacterium
TCTCAGAGCTGATTGCTGATCACTGACTGCTGATCACTGTAACGTGTAACGCTTGTAACGCGTAACGTTTGTAACACTTACGTCCGATCGAAGAAAATATTTTTCTCGGAGACACTGAGCGGAATGCCAAATGCGGAGCGGATTTCCTTTGGAAAAAGTCCAAGCTCAACCGCAGCCAGACCAACGGAATACATTACGCGGTTATCGACATGATAGTGAGCGGCCATACTCACCGCGCTGCCAATGGCGATGCCAAGATCGACCATTGTAATGGCACAGGGAACTTCGGATGGTTTTTTATCACAGGTATAACCGCAATGAGTGCAAAGTTGCACTGCGCGTGGGTTGTACGATGCCCCGATGAGTACCAGTGCATCGGCTTTCAGTAGGTTTCCCGCATCGCGGGCCAGAAATGGAACCTTGTTTTCTTTTGACAATTCTTCCATTTTGTGTGAAATAATTTTCAGCTCGTTGCCTGTAATCAGCAAGTAGCTGAGTCGTTCCAGGCCTCTGCCCTTGGGTGCTGTTTTGGCAGCAATTATCATGTTTTCAGCAATGTCAACAACGGCATTGCGCAAAAATTCTTCGGGTTTTTTTATGCTCATGCGGATGATTTTTATTCGGTGGATATTATTTTTCCTTGGCTGTACATGATTTTTTTATCGATGTTTCCATTTTGGTCGTACCAGATTTCGGCTCCGTCTTTTTGATTGTTTACGAAGTTTACTTCTGTTTTGATGCGTTTTGACCCATAATGCAGCGCAAATTGTTTTCCTGTGCCGTTTTCAAACTCCGCATAACCGACCCTGATTCCGGTGGCATCGTAGTATTCCCAATCTCCGTGGTATAATCCATGATTGTAGGCGCCCGAAACTTTTATCTGTCCGTTTGGATGATATTCTTTGTAAGGTCCGTGAATTGTGTCGTTGATAAATAATGCCGATATCAGGATTTTGCCGTCTTCGGTAAAAACTTCAGATTTGCCGTTTTTCATTCCGTTTGAATACATAGTCATTTCAGTGCGAATGCCTTTGACGGTAAATTTTTCGTACAATCCTTCGAGTTTGTCGTCCTGATAATTCATACTCAGTTCTACCTTTCCGACAGGATAGTAGTATTTTGCTGGTCCATTTTTGCGTCCGTTTTTCATGGTTACTTCAGACTTAATGGTGCCATCGGGGTATTTTTCTTCCACCACTGAAGAGCAGGAAGCAATTGATAATACAATGATTATTAACAATGAAAAACAAGGGAGACGCATACCAATGTCGGCTTTTATTTTCAAAGATAACAATCTTTATCCAATTGTTGTTCATCAGCCCGCGAAGGGTTTCAAACACTTCGCGGGCTGGAGTCTCTGAATTCGCATTAATAATTACCTTTGCAATGAATTATGCATTTCGGAGCTCCTTCCATATTGTGGGCATTGTTGGCCCTGGCTATCCCGGTTATTGTCCATCTGTTCGATTTCAGACGGTACAGAAAAGTTCAGTTTTCGGACAATTACCTCTTGCAGCAACTGCTTGAAAAAAATAAGCGCCAGAGCCGTTTACGACGTCTTATTATTATGAGTTTACGTATGCTTTTCATTGCTGTTCTGGTATTGGCTTTTGCAAAGCCATATTTTCCACAAAGTAACGAACCTCTGTCTTCCGGACGTTTGTTTGTTAGCATTTACGTTGACAACAGTTTGAGTATGGAGGTCAGCGACGGCAAAACTGATCTGCTGGAAAAAGCAAGATCCAAAGCCATCGAAATTTTGAATGCCTATCCGCCCGGAACTATGTTTCGTTTAATCAGCAATGATTTTCTGGGTGAGCACGAACGTTTTTGTCCGCTTGATGAATGTGCCGATATGTTGTCGCTGCTTGATTTTTGTCCTTTTCCTCGCAAATTAAGTGCTGTTGTTTCTCGCATGTCCGATTTGTCTGATATGAATGCTTCTGGCGCAGAGCACCATTTTTATATCATCAGTGATTTCCAGAAATCAACAGCAGATGTGGCTTTGCTGGCTTCAACAGATCGAAAGATTTTTTTGTTTCCGGTGGATGCGCCTAAAACACCGAATATTTCGGTTGACAGTATCTGGTTCAGTGGTCCGGTGCAGCTTGAAAACAATCTTATCACGGTCAATGCACGTATTCGCAATCACAGCGACATGTTGCTTGAAAAAATTCCAGTCCGGCTCTATGTCGATGGCAAACAGAAAGGACTTGGCGACGTAGAACTGGCTGCTTCGGGCTCTGATGTTGTTGAATTTACCTTTACCGTAAACACTCGTGGAAGTCACGAGGGATATATTGAAATTGATGACAGTCCCATCAGTTTCGACGATCGCATTTTCTTTGCTTTTGACATTGCTTCTTCGGTTCCGGTTTATCATATCGCCGGTAGCGGAGCAACAAAGCATATCAATAATCTGTTTGAGCGCGACAGTCTTTTCAATTTCACTTCAGTGCGCGAAGGGAGTTTTGATGCGGGTTCTATGGCCTCGGCCGGGTTGGTGATCCTTGATGAAGTGTCGCAGATTTCTTCAGGAATGGCTTCAGAATTAAATCGATTGCTTGAGTCGGGTGGCAATATTCTGATTATACCTGCAGCCGGCGATATCAAAAATTATCAGTCCGGATTTGCGGCACTTGGCATTCCTGCATTTGCCGGCATTGATACGGCCAATACACGTGTAGCCAGTATTGAAGCTGAGAATCCATTATTCAGAGGAGTATTTGTAACACCACCAAAACAAATTCAGTTTCCGTTTGTATTCAATAGTTACCGAATCCCGAAAGGAAATGGAAGAAGTATCATGACTATGTTGAATGGGAATTCATTTATGACCGATTTTACAAAGGGCAAAGGACACATTTATTTGTTATCTGTTCCGCTTCAGCCAACATATTCCACCTTTGCCTCAAACGCGCTTATTGTTCCGGCTTTTATGCAAATGGCTTTTATGGGCAGAGTCATGCCGGGGGTAGCTTACTCACTTGATTATAGTTATGGCATTGATTTACCGGCTTTAGTCATGAGCGAAGAGAAGCCACCTGTGCTTACAGGTTTTGATGGATCATCCGAGCTCATTCCGGGGTTCAGCAACGGGACTCCACCCAGAATTTTTCTTAATTCGCGCATCAGCACTCCTGGCGCATATAAAGTTATGCAAGGTGAAAAAACTTTTTTATCATTTGGTTTAAATTATCCGCGTAGTGAAAGCAATACAGCTTGTTTCAGCACAGATGAAATCGAGCAGATTGTCGGCGGAAATAAAAAAATATCGGTGCTTGCAACGGGCGCTACACCTGCAGCGGTTATTGCCGACATGCAGGAAGGATTGAAACTGTGGAAAACATTTATCATATTTGCTTTGATATTTTTCGCCATTGAATTAATTTTGCTGAGAATCTGGATTTAATGTTTAACGATGGCTTCTGAAAAAGATAAAAAAACAGAACAGGGCTCCAATGCACAACCCGAAGAAAAAGCCAGGATTACTGGTTTGTCGGGTATGTACCGCAACTGGTTTCTTGATTACGCTTCCTATGTTATTCTGGAACGCGCTGTTCCTAATATGGCAGATGGACTGAAACCCGTTCAGCGGCGGATCCTGCATTCCATGAAAGAGCTGGAGGACGGTCGTTACAACAAGGTGGCCAATATCATCGGCAACACCATGAAGTATCATCCGCATGGCGATGCTTCTATCGGTGATGCACTGGTTCAGCTTGGACAAAAAGAGTTGTTGATTGATATGCAGGGAAACTGGGGAAATATCCTCACCGGAGACTCCGCTGCCGCACCCCGATATATAGAGGCAAGACTTTCAAAATTTGCACTGGATGTAGTTTTCAATCCGAAAACAACCAAATGGATTCATTCTTACGATGGCCGCAACAGAGAACCTGACTTTCTTCCCGTGAAATTTCCGCTGCTGCTGGCTCAGGGCTCCGAGGGAATTGCAGTCGGACTTTCGACGAAAATTCTTCCGCACAATTTTGTTGAACTCATCGATGCATGCATTGCTGTGTTGAAAAATGAAACATTTGCCATTTATCCCGATTTTCCGACTGCCGGACTGGTTGATGTCAGAAATTACAATAAGGGTGAGCGTGGAGGGAAAGTCCGTGTTCGTGCAAGAATCACTTCGCCCGACAAAAAATCACTGGTCATTACTGAAATTCCTTTTTCAACAACGACTTCTTCATTGATTGATTCTATTGTCAATGCCAATGATAAAGGAAAGATCAAAGTCCGCAAAATCGAGGATAATACTGCAGCCAATGTAGAAATTGTGGTGCATCTGGCTCCCGGTGTTTCGCCCGATCAGACCATTGATGCGTTGTATGCCTTTACCGATTGCGAAATTTCAATCTCTCCGCTTTGTTGTGTTATTAAAGACAATGAGCCGCGTTTTATCAATGTTGAGGAATTGCTGATTGATTCGGTTCATCATACCAGAGATTTGCTCAAACTGGAGCTTGAAATTGAGATGGGCGAATTGATGGAGCAGCACCTGTATTCGTCGCTCGAAAAAATATTTATTGAAAAACGGATTTATCGCGACATTGAAGAATGTACAACATGGGAAAGTGTTCTTGAAACAATTGATAAAGGGCTTAAACCATATAAGAAGAAGTTCTATCGCGAGATTACAATGGATGACATCATTCGTTTGACTGAAATAAAAATCAAGCGAATTTCGAAATTCGATGCCTTTAAAGCTGATGAATACATCAAAGGACTTGAAGAACATATCAAAAAGGTACAGGATCGCCTCGACAATCTGATTGAATATTGCATTGCCTATTTCCGCGATATTAAAAAGAAATATGCAAAAGGTCGTGAACGTAAAACCGAGATCCGTGCATTCGACAACATAGAAGCGGCAGCTGTAGCTATTGCCAATCAGAAGTTGTATGTTAACCGCGAAGAAGGATTTGCAGGGTTTGGCCTTAAAAAGGATGAATATGTAACTGAATGTTCTGAGCTTGACGACATCATTGCTTTCACCCAGGAAGGATCGTATATAGTTACCAAAGTAGCCGATAAGGTTTTTTTGGGTAAAAATATTATTCACATTGATGTGTTTCGTAAAAACGATGAGCGCACCATTTACAATGCTGTTTATCGCGACGGTGCAACCGGCACGACTTATGTGAAGCGGTTTTTCGTGAAAGGAATTACCAGAGACAAAGAATATAATGTAACGCAGGGAACACCTCATTCCAAAGTGCTTTATTTTACAGCTAACCCAAATGGTGAAGCAGAAGTGATTTCGGTGTATCTTGTTCCCAGACCAAAGTTGAAAAAGCTGGTATTTGATTTTGATTTCAGCGAACTGGCTATCAAAGGTCGTGCATCTATTGGCAATCAGCTTACACGGTTTATGATTCGTAAAATCAAGCTCAAAGATGAAGGGAAATCGACATTGGGGGGCAAGAAGTATTGGTATGACAATGAAGTGATGCGTCTTTCAACCGATGAACGTGGAATTTATCTGGGTGAGTTTCATCACAACGATACCTTTCTTTTTGTTATGAAATCGGGCTATTACCGCATTGCAAAACCCGATACGCAGATGCATTTTGATGAAGATCTGATGCATATTGAAAAATTCAATCCTTTGCGCGTATTTACTGTTTTGTATAAAAATGCTGACAAGGAATGGTATCTCAAACGCTTTCAGGTCGAGCAGGGCCCTGGCGAAAAGACTGTTGAATTTATGGACGAAGGCGATCAGATTGAATGGATTTCGACAGAATATTTCCCTGTGATTACTGTTTTTTACGATTCAAAAAAACTCAAAAGGGCCAAAGATCCCGAAGAAATTGATGTGGCTGAATATGCAGTTATTCGTGGTTGCAAAGCCAAGGGAAAGAAAATAAGCACGGTTCCTTTGAAGAAATTCTCTGTGAACGATCCGAAACCGGCTTCAGACAAAATGATTCGCGAATTGCTCGGATTACCCGATAATCAGAGTACAGACCCCGATGGAAATTCAGAAACTGAAGAAGGACTGGATGGACAGATAACTTTATCACTTTAAAAAATAAAAGTATGGCTGACAATAAAACAATTCAGGTATCTCCTAAAACAACATGGATCGGTGTACTCGACAAAGAGATTGTTACCTTCGATGTTGTTATGGAAACCAAGTATGGTACTACCTACAACTCATATTTCATTAATGCTGAGAAGAAAACTGTTGTTGAAACCGTTAAGGAAAAATTCTGGCCGGTGTATAAAGAAAAGCTCAGTAAACTAACGGCGTTGAATGAGATTGAATATATCATTCTTAATCATACAGAACCTGATCATAGTGGTTCGGTTGAGCTTTTGCTGAATGAAGCACCCAATGCCGTTGTAATTGGCAGCGGGAATGCCATTCGTTATATGAAAGATCTGATGAACCGCGATTTTCCGCATCGTATTGTGAAAGATGGTGATGTGCTTGACCTGGGCGATGCCACACTGAAATTTATCAGTGCGCCAAATCTGCACTGGCCCGACAGTATGTACACCTGGTACGAAGAAGAACAGCTACTGTTTACCTGTGATTCGTTTGGTGCTCATTTTGCACATGATGATATGATTGATAACAAGGTTGGCAACTACGACGATGCTTTTGATTATTATTTCGATGTTATTCTCAAACCTTACAGCAAATTTTTCCTGAAAGCAATTGAAAAAATAGAGCAACTGCCTATTAAAGCCATTTTGAATGGTCATGGACCTTTGTTGTTACATGACTGGAAGCGGTATGTAGATCGTTCCAGATCGATGAGCGAAGCGTATCTGAAAAATCCGGATGCTAAAACAATTCTTGTTGCCTATGTTTCTGCTTATCAGAAAACAGCAATGATTGCAAAGGAAATAGCCCGTGGTATTGAGTCTGAAAGCAATGTCAAAGCTCATTTGATGGATATTGAAACTGCAACTCTGGGTGATATTGATGCAGCCATTACGGCCGCCAGTGGACTCGTTCTCGGTAGTCCGACCATTAATCAGAATATTCTTCTTCCTGCGTATAAATTTCTGGCAGCGATTTGTCCCATACGCGACAAAGGCAAGCCGGCCGGCGCTTTTGGTTCGTATGGATGGAGCGGGGAATCGGCGGTTTTGCTTAAACCCATGATGGAAAACCTGAAGTTGGATTTTTGCGGTGATGGTGTGTTTGTCAAATTTACACCTGGGAATGAAGAGCTAACTCTTGCATTCAAGTATGGTAAAGTTTTGGCTGAAAAAGTGCTGGAGCGTGATGCAGCTTCAAACTAAACTTTTTTTATCTGTCTTTTTATTGTCTCTGACATTGCTCTTTTCCTGTCAATTGGAGAAGAAGCTGGCGCGTGGTTTTATTGCGGACTCAACGCACCCGTCGCTGTACATCACATTCTCGTCCGATTGGGAAATGTTCTTTATTAAACCTCAGGGCTCTTCTGTTTCTGAAACATATGCCAGACGCTATTTTCCATACCGGAGCTATTTTTTAAAAAGTAATGGGACTGCTGGGGTTGACAGCATTTTTAAAAGTTCACTGAATCTCTCGCTTCAATCAAATGGATTTGATTTGTATTCGGATAGTACTGTCAATAATTTCCTGATTGGCAGCGGTGACAAATTCATTATTGAATTTGTACAGATGTATATTGAGGAAAAGACACTTCCGGTCGGCGATACATTGTATTTTGCCAACAATAGTTTTATTCAGTTCGATACCGTTATTTCCAGCATCGATCTTTGTTTCTGGCTCCGAATCAATCCGGTCGATGACACTTTGCTAGCATCTCCGTTGCTGTATGCATCGTTTCCGCTTGTAGATTATTTTGATGGAGCATGGGACTACGACTTGTCTTCGGATCGATATATCTATAATTATAATTTTACAGAATTTGGTGAAACGGATATTTACATGCTGTTTGAAAACGCTGGAAAGAAACTGGCCGGTTACATGTATGATTATTTTTTAAATCAGTATCTTTTTAAACATATGCGACGCAATCCATATGCCTATTACACATGGAATGGCAGTTTTCTGCGCAGGGCAGGGCAGGAGCGGTTTGTGTTTATGAAAAACCCGTGATGATATAAGATATCAGATTGTAGATTTTTGATTTTTGATGTTAAGGGTGAAGGAACATTGAACACTGAACATCGAACACTGAAATTAGAATTGGCAGCTAAATGTAGAAAAAGCTTCTTTGCGTATTCAGCCAGGTTCACTGCTCAACTGTCACCCTGAGCCCTGCATTTTGCAGGATAAACCCCGG
>DAOPKE010000060.1:15734-17106 GCA_035390965.1 Bacteroidales bacterium
CTCAACCTGGGCGCGCGTCTCCCGCTTGCAACCACGTAAAACAGCTTGTCTCGTTTTACGTGATGGCAAGCTGTTTTACGTTGACGCGTGACCTTAATCTTGACTAATAAAAAAAAGGCCATCCGCATGGACAGCCTTTTTTGGAAGAAATAACCTGATTATTTGATTATCACAACAGGTCTGGTTTCAACAGCGCCGTCTTTCATGCGGATGTTGATGTAGTAAGAACCATTGGCAAGTGAAGAAGTCTCAATAATGATTGACTCGTTTCCATTTGCTTCGCGGCTTAGAACCAGCATACCCATGTTGTTGTACATTTCGATGTGGCTGGCTGTTGATGTTCCTGACACATGGATGACATCGCTGGCCGGGTTCGGGAAAATCTGAATAGCGGCATTTGTCATTTCTGTGATGGCAGTTGTAGTGTCAAGCATTAACGGGAAATCATAGGTGATGGTCATTACATTGCTGGCCAGATCGCTTATTCCGGTAACGGAAAGTGTGTAGGTCTGTGCGTTTACGAGTGCAGTAGCCAGTGTGAGAGTAACAACGGTATCATTGCTCAGCACAGCTGAAGAAACCGTGCCTAATCCTGTGTAATGTGAAGTGGTTTCGGCAGAAGTTGCATCGAGTGCTTCGTTGAAAGTTACAACAGCTGTTGAAAGGTTGGTAAGCAACGCATGGAGTGCAACAGGAGGAACGGTGTCGGAAGGTGTTACACATCCCTGACCCGGATCGGCATAAACGTCAAGTGAGTTCACTGTTCCGAAAAACACTGTACCCAGGCTCCAGTTGCTGCCATCGCTATTGTCAAGATCAGGATCGCAAAGCGACAGACTGTATCCGCCTTCATCGGCAAGGGTTGGCCATGGGGCTGCGTCATCATAAGTCAAAGTATCAACAAGCAATCCCGAGGGGCTGCGGAGAACAACGGTTGCGCCGCCATTACCAATTCCACCAGTACTGCCCTGCAGGAAAGTAACGCCGTAGAAGTTGCTGGCAGCAGCAGCGTTGGATGAAACAAGAGCGTATTCGCCTGGATTAACTACAAGAGATGGGAAGGTGAAAGTGCTGGAACCATATTTAAGAACATAGTTCATCAGATCAACGGTTACAACATCATTATTGTAGATTTCAATGAATTCAGTACTGTCCGTTCCACTTTCAGCGGGGTTGTACATGATTTCAGTAATCACCAGCGCTTTTGGAATAGTCACGGTGTCAAGCATCAGTACAAACATTTGCGGGGCAGCCATAGCATTGCCAGCAATATCTTCGACATCCTGAACATAAAGCGTATCAGCAACAGCATTGATAAGATTTGTTGAAAGAGCAAGAGTAACAGTATCCATGGTTGCATTGAGTGTTGCGG
>DAOPKE010000061.1:0-16909 GCA_035390965.1 Bacteroidales bacterium
CAGTGAGCAGTGAATAGCGAGCGGTGAGTGGCTTTCAGCGAGATCGAGGTCAAGAACAAGGTTAAGGTTGAGGTTGAGGTTAAGGTTAAGGTTAAGGTTAAGGTTAAGGTTAAGGTTAAGGTTAAGGTTAAGCACCTTCGGTGATCAGCGAGCAGTAAGCGGCGATCAGTGAACCTGGCTTTGTACAAAAGAAGCTTTTCGCGCTTCAGACCTCACTCCGACATTCCATGTTCAATGTTCAGTGTTCGATGTTCCCTATAATTTCCTAAATTTGCACACAATTTCACACGATTACAAAGATGGATTACAATCACCGCGACACCGAGGCCCGCTGGCAGAAATACTGGGCCGACCACAAGACTTACCGTACGGAAATCGTTCCGGACAAGCCTAAATATTATGTGCTCGACATGTTTCCTTACCCTTCGGGAGCCGGACTTCATGTCGGACATCCGCTCGGATACATCGCTTCGGATATTTTCGCGCGCTATAAAAAACTGAAAGGTTTCAACGTGTTGCATCCCATGGGATACGATGCATTCGGACTTCCGGCCGAGCAGTATGCCATCGAAACCGGCCAGCATCCCGCGATTACGACCGATGTCAACATCAAACGCTATCGCAGCCAGCTCGATAAAATCGGTTTCTCGTTCGATTGGGACCGCGAAGTACGCACTTCGGATCCGGCATATTACAAATGGACGCAATGGACATTCATTCAGTTGTTTCATTCATGGTTCGACAAGTCACAACAGAAGGCACGTCCAATCAAAGATCTGATCACGCTTTTCGAAGACAGCGGCAATGAAAATATTCCGGCGGCGCATTCATGTGATGTGATTTTCACTGGTTCGGAGTGGAATGTGATGAGCGAAGAAAAACAATCGGACATTCTGATGGATTATCGACTGGCGTATTTAGCCGACACCATGGTGAACTGGTGTCCCGCTCTGGGAACGGTTCTCGCCAACGATGAAGTGAGCGAAGGTTTCAGTGTTCGTGGCGGACATCCGGTTGAACGCAAGGAAATGAAACAATGGTCGCTACGCATTACGGCCTATGCCGACCGCATGCTGGAAGGACTTGAACGCATTGAGTGGCCCGAAAACATCAAAGAAATACAACGCAACTGGATTGGCCGCAGCGAAGGTGCCATGCTGCGTTTCCTGCTGGCCGACCATCCGGACAAACATCTTGAAATCTTTACAACCCGCCCCGACACTGTGTTTGGAGTGACGTTTATGTCGGTAGCTCCCGAACACGAATATGTTGAATTGCTGACAAAACCCGAACAAAAAGCTGTTGTTAATGCGTATGTAAAACATGCGAAAAACCGCAGTGAGCGCGAGCGCATGGCCGATGCAAAAACGCCCAGCGGTGTTTTCACAGGTTCATACGCCATCAATCCGTTCAACGGAAAAGCTGTCCCAGTGTGGGTTGCAGACTATGTGCTCAGCGGTTATGGAACCGGCGCCGTGATGGCTGTTCCGGCACACGACAGCCGCGATTACGCATTTGCCAAGCATTTCGGACTACCCATCATCGAAGTCATCAAAGGCGGTAACATCGAAGAAGAAGCTTTCGAATCGAAAGAAGGCGTTTGTGTGAACAGCGGATTTATCGACAACATGATTGCCCGCGACGCCATTAAAAAAGTAATTGCACATGCCGAAGAAAAAGGATTTGGCTACGGTAAAATCAACTACCGTTTGCGCGACGCCATCTTCAGCCGCCAGCGCTATTGGGGCGAGCCGTTTCCAATTTATTACAAAAACGGAATTCCACATACCATTGATGAGTCTGAACTTCCGCTCCAGCTGCCGGAAGTAGATAAATATCTGCCGACCGAAACCGGCGAACCACCGCTGGCACGCGCGAAAAACTGGCATACCAAAGCAGGACATCCTTACGAAACATCGACCATGCCTGGCTTTGCAGGATCGAGCGCCTATTATTTCCGCTACATGGATCCGCGCAACGACGAAAATTATTTTTCGAAAGATGCCGTGAATTACTGGAAAAGCGTAGATTTTTATGTCGGTGGTGCTGAACATGCAACCGGACATTTGATGTATGCACGCTTCTGGAATAAATTTCTGTTCGATCTCGGCCTGACACCCGAAGACGAGCCATTCCGCAAAATGATCAATCAGGGAATGATTCAGGGACGCAGCAATTTTGTGTATCGCGTAAAAGCAGAGCGTATGGCAGAATTCGTGCTCTGGGAAATGATCCGCAACAAACAACTGGGGGCTGAATTTAAAAAAGGATACACACAAGGTGAATTTTCATTTGACTTTTACAGCCCCGAAAGCCACATCATCATTGAGGTGAAAAGCTCACACGACGTTTTGGAACGTTTGCCGAATTGCGCAGAATTTGCAGAAAAAAACAATTGTCAGCTGCTTATGTTCAGCATTGTTGATGTGATTTTGCATACTGAAGATGTATTGAAAAAAATAAAAAAAGCACTATCAGGAAAAGATGTTTCTCCGTTCGAAATGATTGATGAATGGGAAGAAGCACCCATCTTTGCTTCAAAGAATATTTTCGGCCGCGAACAATTTTCATTTCCCGTGCATGTAGATGTGAATATTGTCAATAATGACATTCTTGATATTGATGCATTCCGCGCATGGAGACCAGAATACAACAATGCACGCTTTATTCTTGAAGAAGATAAATATGTGTGTGGTTACGAAGTCGAAAAAATGTCGAAATCGAAATACAATGTGCAGAATCCGGACGATCTCGTAGAGAGATACGGCGCCGATACATTGCGCATGTACGAAATGTTTCTCGGTCCGGTTGAACAGTCAAAACCCTGGGATACCAACGGAATCGAAGGCGTATCGCGCTTTATAAGAAAACTCTGGAAACTTTTTGTTGGCGAAGAAGACAATCTGCTTATCACTGACGACACTCCCACAGCGGCTGAGCTGAAAACGCTGCACAAAACACTGAAAAAAACCGAAGAAGACATTGAACGTTTTTCACTGAATACTTGCGTCAGTACATTCATGATTTGTGTGAACGAGCTTAGTGATCTAAAATGCCGTAAGCGCGCCATTCTCGAGCCATTGCTGATTGCGCTGTGTCCTTTCGCGCCCCATATTTCAGAAGAATTGTGGAACAGACTCGGCAACACTGAGACCATATCCAGAGCTACTTTCCCGACATGGGACGAAAAATATCTGATCGAAGACACCGTAAAATATCCGGTTTCGTTCAACGGCAAAATGCGCTTCATTCTTGAAGTAGCTGCAGGAACTGCAAAGGAAGAAGTCGAGAAGCTTGCGCTCAGCGCACCCGACAGTCAGAAATGGCTCGAAGGCAAAGCCCCGAAAAAAATCATTGTGGTGCCCGGAAAGATTGTGAATGTTGTGATATAGCGGTGAGCGAAGTTTCAAAACTTCGCACAGCACATTAAACTTCGCTCAGCACGATAATATCATAGAGAAATATAAAATAGTCCATGAATCTGTATGACTCCGGAGGAGTCGTATGTCTATAGAAAACATTGATTATTAAACACGACTCCAGCGGAGTCGAATGTTTTTCAAGCTGTTTCACACAGGTAGCCGTTTACATTCGACCTCTCTGAGGTCGTGACTGGTATATACATTTCTCTATAGACATGCGATGCCTCTGGCATCGGCCATCAATCTGCACTTAAACACATTGGCGTAGAATATATTTCACAATGGTATAAAACTAGGCACAGCGCTTTAAACTTCGCACAACAACTAATTCATAAACTGCGACAGAAAATACCAATAAACTTTGTTCATTTCTTTTTGGCTCACTTTACGGAAAGCAGGCTTGGAGCCATCGAAACGACTGATAATATCTTCGGTATATTTTATTATCAGTTCAACGCCTTGCGGGTTAATCAGCGGTGTTTCATCTTTTGGCGTATGATAAACAGGTGGTAATCCGGAAGTGAAATAAATATAAGGCGTTTTGTTTTTATAAAAGCAGCTGTGATCTGAAGCATCAACACCACCGGCAAATTTTTTCAGTTTATACTTCCCATATTCTGTTTCTGGCATTAAAGAATCCCATACCATTGCGGTGCCAAGCCCATAAATATCGAGTTGGTCAGATTTCCAGCCCAGGCGACCAATCATATCGAAGTTGATATAAAATGCAATTTGTTCAAACGGAAAGAGATTGCTGGAACAAAAATAATTTGATCCCACAAGGCCCTGTTCTTCGGAACCCCAGCAAGCCATAATGTAATTGTATTTTGTGAGATTTCCGGAACTCAGATAGCGTGCCATTTCCATCACGCCGGCTGCCCCGCTGGCATTATCATCGGCACCATTATTTATATACAAAGCACTATCCTTATAATAATAACCAATATGATCGTAATGTCCTCCGATAACAATGGTATAGGGAGCATTATTTTCAATATAACCCAGAATATTGTTTGATTTTACAACAATAGTATCACCTTTTTCATTTGTGATTTTGCGCAACACAAATTCCTGTCTGAAATGATCAGTCCCCTGCAGTGGAATCAAACCGCATTCAATAAACTCAGCGATGATATAATCTCCTGCACGCATTTCATACACCGATCCCCCATCGCGCCCCATGAGAGAATCATGTGCCAGCAATGAAATATCGTACATAATCCTATTGGTGCGCAACGAATCATCAAAAGAAAAAGTAGTCTGCGCAAAAGCCGCAAAAGAACAGAATAAAAACAGAAAAGAATATATTTTCATAACAAAAAATTACAGAAAAATTTAAAAAGCTACAGTGATGAAAATGGCGGTACAACCGTTATTCCGGGTTTATATTCCTGAGTGAGCAATGAAACGAGAAAGTTATAATGATCATTGTTGGCGACAAAATCGAGATTGCTGGTATCAGCCACAACGACACGGAGCGAAGATTGCTCATGAAAATACTCGAAATAACTTTTCTGAATATTATCGAGATACTCGAGCGAAATATCCTGTTCGTAACCACGGCCACGTCTGATAATATTTTCTTTCAGTTTTTCGGGCGGCAAATGCAGATATAAAACAAGATCGGGGCGTGGCAAATTGCTATCGATGATCTGAAAAAGATTTTTATACAATCTGTATTCATCGTCCTGCAGAGTTTTTCTTGAAAATATAAGAGATTTCGGGAAAATATAATCTGAAATCAGATAATCATAAAAAATATCAGCATTAAGCACATTGTCTTTAAACTGCTTGAATCTGGCAGCCAGAAACGACAATTCGAGCGGAAAAGCATAGCGCTCCGGATTTTTATAAAATTTTGGAAGAAAATCATTTTCCTCAAATTGCTCAACAATCAACTTACCATTGAAATCGGCCGCCAACCGCGTGGACAGCGATGTTTTACCGGCACCGATACAACCCTCAACAGTAATAAAATGATATGGAAATTTCATGACAACGCGTTAGCGTTTCAAAGTTACAGTAAGTTTTGATTCATCGGGACATTCACCAAGTAAAACCTTGACAGTTTTTTTTAACACTGGGTGAATAAAGTCCGGACACAGCTCTGCAAGCGGTTCCAGGACGAAGCGTCGTAAATGCATTTTAGGATGAGGAATCGTTAACTCCTCCGTGTTTACAACCAAATCGTCGAAAAAAACAATGTCAAGATCGATGGTCCGGTCGGTATATTCAGAAAAAATGCTGGGTTTCAGGCGTCCAAGTTTAACCTCGATGGCTTCAAGTTTGAGCAATAATTGATGTGGACTGCCTTCGGCCTTCATTTCAAGACAAAGATTCAAAAACTGTTTTTCGGATTTAAAACCAATCGGTTCTCCCTCATAGATGTTGCTTACACGAACGACTTCGCCAATATAGGAACGAATCATATCAATGGCCTGCTGCAGCAGCCATTCACGATTTCCTTCATTCGACCCCAAAGACAAAAATATATTGTGGCGATTCATGATTACAAATATAGAAATTACTTTTCTATCTGCAAGAAAAACAAAGTTAATTTGTTAAAAAAGGAAGTTCTTTACATAACATAGCAAAATACGCAAGTCTTTATTTTTGAGCTTTCCATTCGAGCAGAAATTCGGAAAGAAAAGCTTCGAGCATGGCATGACGTCCTTGGGCCAGTCGTTTTCCGGCATCAGTTTCCATACGATCTTTCAACAACAGCAGCTTTTCATAAAAGTGATTTATCGTATGGGATTTACTGTTTTTATAATCACTGAAGTTTTCGTGCAATGCAGGTTTCTGGCCATCATCAAACATTGGCCTGCCTTTAAGGGCTCCATACGCAAATGCACGTGCAATTCCAATACTTCCCATGGCATCGAGCCGGTCTGCGTCGCGCACGCAGCAACCTTCTGCAGACATCGGAGCGTCATCAACCCCATTCCCCTTAAATGAAACTTTCTCAACAATATCAATAATCTGATGAGTCTGATCATCAGTAACACCTGTTTCGTTCAACAATGCAAAAATTGCATTTCTGTGATTTTCGTTTCCGTCTGCGGTAAGTTTATGATCTCCAACATCGTGCAACAAAGCCGCCAGAGATACAATAAAAACATCACAACCTTCTTCTTCCGCAATCCTTGTTGCCATATGATAAACACGCAAAACATGATCGAAGCCATGTCCGCTTCCGTCCATCGGGAACAACGCACGAACACTGGACAACACCCTTTCAATAATCTGCCGGTTCAAATAATCATCACGCATTCCAAAAGTATCTGTATTTACGGATTGTTTTTTCGGGTTTCATTTTTCCGCTGTAAATGCGGTATTCAACAATCACTTCTTTTTTAATTCTTCCTTTTGAAGTAAAGAAATTTTTTGTTTCCCGGACCACATAACCGTCAGCCCAATGCTGTTCGAGCACAGGCCGGGAGCCATTGCGACCATATTTCCATTTCACGGTAAGCGTTGTATCACCATGAGAAATAACATCCTGACGGAGTTTAAAACCAAACTTATCGTAAGTATAACGAATATCTGAAATGGTGTCTTCGCCATTCAGTCCTACCACCCTCAACATTTTTCCATCCGTATTGTAAAAATATAATTCCGACAGAATCATTATCTGATTGCTATCAGAAATATTTTCCAGCCGCTTTTTCACCAACCCTTCCGGGGTGTATTCATAAACAGTTACAATTTTTTTTCGTTTTCCGTGATAAGCTTCTTCTTCAACAAGCCATCCTTTTTCATTGTATTTATAAAACGTTTCACCCGACACAATGCCCTTTTGTGATTCCCGTTTTTTCTCAAGCTTTCCTTTATCGTTGTATGAATATGAGTAATCTGTTACATCCGACTCATTGATATAATGTCCTGAACGAATAAGTTTACCCTTATCATAAATCATAAATTCACGAAACCACAATAAAGGATCGTTACTCAGACACGTTTCCTTTGCAAGGAGATTTCCATGAATACCGTATGATCTGCGTTCAACCAGATTTTTCTTTTCAAAAACACGAACAGTAAAAACCGTATCCTGTGCATTACCGGCAATAGCAATTGCGGCAATAAAAACCAGAAATGTGATTGTTTTCATCATTTATTGATTTTTGTTTTTTTCTTTCTTTCCCAAAGCTCCCTGAACTTATCAAAATCCTTTCTGTAAAAAATGGCAACCCCTTGTGTGTAAGGAGCATTGTTAGCAACCACATCCACCGTATTGGAACGATTAAAGGCCTTGATCCGGATTTTACCGTCTTCCGAAATTTTATATTCAATACTAACATCACCAGCTATGTTTGATGCTTGCTGATTATCGGGCGATCCAAGCTGATTCCCGCCAATTTCAAGATTGGTTTCCAAAACAATGCGATCATTCAGAATCTGCGTACTGAGCGCGATTTCGACCTGCGACGAAGTCACCTGGTCGCCCTGATTGTAACTGAAACCAACATCGAAATCATTGCTGATCTGCGACAACCAGTTGCCAAACTGATTTGAAATAAGCTCAATGGATGTATTGCCGAGTCCCTGACTGATAGGGCTGTTGAACGTGTTGCGCTCTGTCGGAATAAATGAATTAAGGATAAGCAATGCAAACACCTGACGATTCATTTCCTCTGCATTACCAATCACAGTTCTGACAAGATTTTTTGTATTCTCATCCGATTCCGGCAAATCGAGATCGAAGGAAATATCGGGGCTCAGCAAGTCACCTGTCAGGTGCATGAGACAACTTACAGGAACTTTGTTTTTATACAGCTCAGATTCATCGGCAACAGAAACCAGCTCATAGAGCGAAGTTTTAATGGAATATCGGGCATACAGATCCATTTTTCCTGCATACGGATCGCCGTTCCACGTAATCACACCGCCCCGATCAACCAAAAATTTCTTATTGATAACATTTTCCAGAGTAAATAAATAATCACCTTTTTCAATCTCAAGATTTCCAAACATCAGAAATTCCCCGGAACGGTCAATAGTCATGCGCAAACGGCCTTCACCACGGCCTTTCATCACGTCACCGATTTTTGGATCGAACACAATCTGCACCTCTGCATCGGGAGTTACATCAATATCAAACATCAGACTAACCCCAGAATCACGAATCTTGACATCTTTCTGCACTACGCTTGAATCATTTTTGTTGGAAACAAAAGTGATAAAATCATTTTCATAAACCTCGGTCGATGATGTAATCGGAATATAAAGCACGGAGCCAGGTTCAGATTTTGCCACCACTTCAATGGCAATCTGATTGAAAGGGCCGTGAATTTTCACAACACCCGAAGCATAGGCCGTTCCATAAAAATAATCATTATCCTTGGCCGTTGTATTTAAGAACTGCATTTTTTCAGGCCGGAGATTAATGTCGAGATAGAAATTTTTAAAATAATCATGCGTGGCAAGAATATTACCTGTGGCCTTGTTTCCTTTAGTATCGAACACAGTGATGTCGCGCAACGCAAATTCACTGTTATTTATTTTCAATGTATCGGCAAACGAGTAAAATATATTCAGATAATCGACCAGCACGCTGGTTCTGCGGAAAACGACTTCGCCACTTACATCTGGCTTATCAATATTTCCTTTAACCAGAACAAGACCATCGCAGGATCCCTCTACCCTGCTGCAAAAGGATTTCAGATATGGTTGCACAAGTTTTAAATTAAACCGATCGAGTTTAACAACAAGGTCGAGCATGTTTTCTTTGTCACGCGGGTTGAAAAAACCCTTAATTTCAAGTGGGACATTTTGTCCGACATTTCCGGTATAAACAATGGAAGCTTCGCTGTACACAGCTTTTCGCAAGGGATCCCACGCACTTTTAAGTAAGGCATCGCCGACAAAATTCTTGTTGACACTAAGCTTCTGCACCGTAACATCAGCTCTGTAATCAGGCACATCATATAAGTTGCTCAAAAGCACATAACCATTTACTTTCCCATCCAAATCAATATTCGAACTATGGGTCAGATCGTCAAAATCATCAAGCAATACATTCTCAAACGAGACCTGAACAACATCGTAGGGGTCTTTGGAAATGCGGCCATCTATCATCAATTTCTGTGATTTGGAATACAGTGCAAATTCATGAATACGAAGGTAGCCCGTATCTATTTCAATTTTTCCATTCTCAGCAATGTGATACAGCGAGTCATTCAGTGTCAGGTCGCTTTCGTCAAACTGAATAAGCACCGGCATTCCTTTACGGAACAAAACATTACCGCTCAGATCGCCGGAATATGCTTTTGTGCTGTTATCATTTCTCCAGTTGATGGAAAAATCAGATTTATCATTCACCGTAACTGTATTGGCCACCAGATTACCAAGTTCAAGACTATCATTATATGTCAGGTTATCGGCCTGAACCGTTACATAAATATTTTTCCCAAAAGTCTGAGCAATCACAACCGGATTAACCGAGCTGATGGCGCCTGATTTGAGATAATTGGAAGCAATCTGGGTGTTTAGGAAATTCTCTTCCAGATTGAAATTTCCATGCAAACTGGTGTTTTCGCTTATTTGAATTCCTTTCGCAAAAATATCAAGGACAGGTTGAACGTCCCTGAAAGTAAATTCAAATTCAAAGGCCTGATTGCTGAGTTTTTTTGCACTACTGTCAGGCACAATATAAGCCGGGATATAATTTGAAAGATACTTGTTGAATGCATCATCGATTTCGGAAAAAACAAACTGACCTTTAATATTACCATTAACCAGATCACTCCTGAGTTCGATAACTTTATTAACAGAATCGGTTTTCTCCAGTTTCAACGAAAGTGAATTCATATCAATTTCATTCGGGCCCTCATAATAGCTGAAATCATTGAGTACAAGACGGCCCAACATATTATCCGGATGATTTCCTATCACATTAATATCGATAAAACCAGAAAAACCGGCAAGACTATCATTGCGGGCAAGATGAAGGGCCGACAAATCAATGTTTTCAACCTGAGCAATAAAATCAAATACCGGAATTTTTTCTGAAAAATCAATCATTCCATCAAAATCAAGAGACAGGTTTGGATCACTGGCAAGGAGCTGTCCTTCAAAAATTCCAGGTTTAACAGACCCATTTACACTGATATCCGAATACAAATAATTGTTATATTCAAGAGAAAGAATTTCTGCACCGCCTTCAATAAAATAACGGGTTGCACTCGTTCCCGATCCCGAAAAATCCACCGAAGCAGTCAGTGCACCCACTGGCACAGATTCACCTGCAAATGTCTTCAGATCGAAATTTTCGACAACAATATTGCCGCTATAAGAAGGATTAGGAAATTCGCCCTGTGATTGAATATCAGCTTTAACAAATCCGGAATTGGTTTTGGCCACAATATTTGCACTAAAGTCATTCAACTTTCCATCAATCTGAGCAGATAAATTGGCTTGATTGACAGATCGAGCTACAGAAGCCAGTTTCAATGTGTTGCCTCCCGGAAGGACAAATGCATCAATATCGGCCAATTTTAAATCAGCATTAACCAGATCGAAATGAACCTCCGCATTATTAATATCAGGCAGACCTATCAACTTTAGATTGAAATACATGTGAGAGCTTTTACCAAAGCCCAGTTTCATTTGCCCGGTTTCGAGATCGGCAATGGTACCACCAGCATGACCATTAAGATTTACAACGCTGCGCATGCCATTCATGGCCGGAACAAAGCGGGCAATATCATCAAAGCCAACCCTCGAGTTCCGGAAATCAGCATCCAGTGACACTTTGTTTACAAAATCGCTGAACGCTGAAATGGAATCATATCGGAAAACCAGGTCCAGATCGAGATTGCTGCTGTTTGTCAGAAAACGTAATTTCTGCGCCGTAATACTGTTCTTCCGCATGGAAACCTGAGAAGACAAATGCCACAAGGTAAATCCTGAACGATCCTGCATGGCCAGATGCTTCAGGTCAATGCTCGTCAATGTATCGCATTGATACAGATTCTGACCGATCAGGTTAAGATTTGTCAGATACAGATTATTGAAATCAATATTGTTTTTTGCAGAAGTGTCTTTGCGCATATCCTGCCAGAAGAAACTGCAGTTGCGGAGTTCCAGCATGCCAACACTGACTGGCGGCGATTCGGTTTTTTTCGTGCTTGTATCTTTTTCCTCACCGGCAAAATAATCCAGTATAAACTGCAGGTTCGTTTTATCTTCATCGGGATAACGCACCATGCGGATTCTGGCTTCATTCAGCAAAAGCTTTTCAAACTGCAGTTTTGAAAAACCGGATGCAAGGTTTTCCGGGGCAACCAAAAGTTCTTTCGCGGCAAGCAACGGGTGCCCGTGCTGGTCTTCGATATACAGATTGCATAAGGTAATGTCAACCGGAAAAGTAATATCAACCGTTCCAATTTCAACTTTTGTATGCAGCTCTTCTGACAAGTATTCAGAAAGACGGTTAGCAATATATTGCTGAATGAGAGGTGTGCGCAGCAAAGCAAAAACAGCAGCCGGCAAACAGAAGACCACCACATAGATGATCAACAGAATACGTCCGGTTTTTTTGCTAATTTTGCTCATTCAAAAATGCATACTTACATACTTGGCATAGAATCATCGTGCGACGACACTTCGGCGGCAGTGCTGCAGAACAACTTTCTGCTGAGTAACGAGATTGCATCGCAAAAAGTACATGAACGCTTCGGGGGCGTTGTACCCGAGCTTGCATCGCGTGCACACCAGCAAAACATTATTCCTGTAGTCGAAGCCGCCATAAGTCATGCAAATATAGACAAAAAACAGCTTTCTGCAGTCGCTTTTACAAGAGGTCCGGGTTTGCCCGGATCGCTGATGGTAGGCGTGAGTTTTGCCAAGGCATTTGCCTGGGCGCTCGGAATCCCGCTTATTGACGTCGATCACATGCATGCACATATCATGGCCAACTTCCTGCGGGTACCAGGCGAAACCCGCTCTATGCCTGAGTTTCCATTTCTTTGTCTGATTGTTTCAGGTGGCCATACCCAGATTGCCATTGTACGAAATCCGCTTGAGAGAGAAATTATCGGCAATACCATCGACGACGCTGCAGGAGAGACTTTCGACAAGGCAGCCAAAATCATGAGTCTTCCCTATCCCGGGGGTCCGGTGATTGACAAACTGGCTCAATCGGGCAATCCATCCGCTTTTCGGTTTGCAAAGCCACGCATCGCGGATCTGAATTTCAGCTTTTCGGGATTAAAAACATCCATCCTGTATTTTTTGCGCGATGAGCTGAAAAAAGACGAACAGTTTATTGAAAAAAACACAGCCGATCTGTGCGCATCGATTCAGAAAACCATCATTGATATTCTGGTTGACAAAACAGAAAAAGCAGTGAATGGAACCGGCATCAGAACGCTGGCGCTGGCCGGTGGCGTATCGGCCAACTCGGTACTCAGAGCGGCCATGCGGCAACTGGCGGACAAACACAAACTGGATCTTCATATTCCGAAATTATCGTACACCACCGACAATGCCGCCATGATAGCCATGGCCGGCTATTTCAGATATCAGAAGGGATTGTTCGCAGGCCTCGATGCAGCGCCGTATGCGACGGGCGTGAAGGTGTAATATTCATTCTGTTCCGGTAGCCATTGAAAGTCGCTCCTGCAGTGCGGTATAAAATGAGATCCTGGGTCAACGTACAACGTTGCGCGGCGCGCAAGCTTTGCTTTTTCGAAGCTGGTTCTGGCTTGCCCGGGAACTTCAAACTTCTTCTGTTGATTCTCAGATATTCACAGAGCAAGTTTGTTTTCAAAACAGACTGCTCAATTATATGAAAATATAAGAATCAAAATAAATTTACAGAATCACCAACACCACCACCGGCAGCAGCCCGAGCCCGAAGCCGAGATAGATTTCACCAGGCGTGTGTGCATTCAGCTTCAGGCGCGACCAAGCAACAACACCCGTTAAAACAACGGCCAGGGCAAGATACAGAACACTGAAACACTGCCATGAAAAAATATACCAGGCAATGGCCGCAACTATCACACTCCAACCAAAAATATGCAGACTGAATTTTTTGAAAAAAGAAACAATAAGTCCAAAGGCAGAAGCAGAAAAAATCAGCAGCAGAAAATCGGTGTAGTATGCAGGAAGTTCGTAATTGGACAATATCCACCAGCAAAACCATGCAGAAATTCCAATGACAGTGACTGCAAAAATGCGTTCCTGTTTTATTTCCATTTCAAGCGACTCAATAACGCCCAGATAGCGCGATGCGACAAAAATCAGAGCCGGAATGACCAGCGTAAAGATCAAAACAACCAGAATAATTATCCTGACAGCTTCAGGACGCAGCATATTGTTGAGGTAATAATCTCCGTTTAGCGCCAACACAGCAAATAATGCCGGAAGTATGATTGGATGTAATAGCCAGGAGAGAAGTCTGGGGAGGTTATTCATTTTAGCTGTAATATGGAAATTAAAAAATGTGCGAACGCACATTTTTTAATTAAATCTGTTTACGTAAACGTGCAACCGGAATATCAAGCTGCTCGCGATATTTGGCAATTGTTCTCCGTGCGATGTTGTATCCTTTTTCTTTCAGGATTTTTGCAAGACGATCATCGGTCAGTGGTTTTCGCTTATCTTCGGCGCCGATGACATCGGTGAGAATACTTTTAATTTCGCGGGACGAAACTTCTTCACCTGATTCAGTCTGCATTGACTCACTGAAAAAGCTTTTCAGAAGGAATGTACCAAAAGGTGTTACCACATACTTACTGCTGGCCACGCGCGAGATGGTTGAAATATCAAGACCAACCTTGTCAGCAATATCTTTCAGGATCATGGGTTTCAACTTTGTGTCATCACCACTGAGAAAATATTCTCTCTGAAATTCCATAATGGCGCTCATTGTTACAAAGAGTGTATTCTGGCGCTGGCGCAATGCATCGATGAACCATTTGGCAGAATCAATTTTCTGACGAACAAATTGAATAGCTTCTTTGGTTTTAATATCCTGATTTTTCGATTTAACGTACGATTCAAGCATTTGCTGATAATAACGACTAACGCGAAGATCAGGCATATTCTTCGAATTAATGACCAACTCCAGTTCTCCCTCATTATTATTTATCGTAAAATCAGGAAAAACATGCAGACTACCTTTGCTTGAATCCCCGCCCGAATTCCCGGGTTTAGGATTCAGCTTAATGATTTCATCAATAGCATCTTTCAACTGATCCTCACTTATATTGAGGCGCTTCATGATTTTGTCGTAATGTTTTTTCGAAAACTCATCAAAACATTCATTCAGAATCTGAATAGCCAACTGAACCGATTCAAGTTTGCGATCTTTTCTTTTTAGCTGCAAAACCAGACATTCGCGCAGATCACGTGCAGCAACACCTGGTGGATCAAGCTGCTGAATAACCTGAATAATTTCCTCGATTTTTTCAGCATCCATATTAATATTCAGACCGAAAACAAGATCGTTGGAAAGTGAGGCCGAATCACGCTTGAGATAACCATTCTCGTCAATATTTCCAATAATATATTCGCCAACACGATACTGCAATTCATTCAAATCGCGCATCTGAAGCTGTTCGTAAAGTTGATCATAAAAACTTGACTGCGAAACAAAAGGGACTTCGCGCACCTCATCATCGGCACTCGTATTTTTTGCAGCCAACTTGTATTCAGGAATATCATCCTCATCCATATAATCATCGAGACTGAAATCATTCTCAACATTTTCCTCAATATCAGAATCTTCTTTTTCATCTCTTTCCTGCTCTTCGTCCTGAAGGTCCTGATTCAGATCATCTTCATTATCTTCCGATGTATCCTCAAGTGCCGGATTTTCCTCAATCTCCTGTTTGATGCGTTGTTCAAGCGCAATGGCCGGAACCTGCAGCAGTTTCATGAGCTGAATCTGCTGCGGAGAGAGCTTTTGCTGAAGTTTCTGTTCGAGCCTTTGGTGAAGCATATCAAATAATTTATGTCTGAAAATACGAAATGAAAACGGGGCTTGTCAAGTCTTATGAGAATTATTCTGCAGTTTTTTTCAACAAATTCAATATTAAAACTCTGCATTCTTGGGTGTGCGCGGGAAAGGAATGACATCACGAATGTTTGCCATCCCTGTCACAAACAAAATCAAACGCTCAAAACCAAGACCAAATCCACTGTGTGGAACGGAACCAAATTTACGTGTTTCGAGATACCACCATACATCTTTCTCCGGAATATGAAGCTCGTGAATACGGTTCAGCAATTTTTCAAAATCCTCTTCACGCTGACTTCCACCTATAATTTCGCCAATGCGCGGGAACAAAACATCCATGGCACGAACGGTCTTTCCGTCATCATTCTGCTTCATGTAAAAAGCTTTGATTTCGGCCGGGTAATCGGTCAGAATCACCGGACAACTGAAATGCTGCTCAACCAGATAGCGCTCGTGTTCGGCCTGCAGATCGGTTCCCCATGAAACCGGAAATTCGAATTTCTGACCGCTCTTCATCAGAATGTCAACGGCTTCGGTGTATGCAAGCCGCTTGAACGGCGTTTCAACAACACCTTTCAGACGGGCAATCAATTCCTTGTCATACATTTTCTGCAGGAATTCCAGATCATCATAACAATGCTCAAGCGCATAACTGACCAGCGATTTGAGAAAATCCTCGGCCAGATCCATGTTGTCGGTGATATCGTAGAAAGCCATTTCCGGCTCAATCATCCAGAACTCAGCGAGGTGGCGCGGTGTATTGCTGTTTTCGGCACGGAATGTAGGTCCAAAGGTGTAAATCTCACCCAACGCCAGTGCACCGAGCTCGCCTTCGAGCTGTCCGGAAACCGTCAGATTGGTTTCTTTTCCGAAAAAGTCCTGTGTGTAATCGATTTTCCCTTCAGGTGTACGCGGCGGATTTTCAGCATCGAGCGTGCTTACGCGAAACATGGCGCCGGCACCTTCGGCATCGCTGCCGGTGATGATTGGCGTATGCAGATAATTGAATCCACGGTCGTTGAAATATTTATGAATGGCAAAAGCCATGGCATGGCGAATACGCAGCACCGCACCAAATGTGTTTGTACGCGGCCTCAGATGCGCGATTTCGCGAAGAAATTCGAGCGTGTGTCCTTTTTTCTGCAGCGGATAGGAGTCGGAAGGACATTTTCCGTAAATCTCAATTTCTTCGGCATGGATTTCAACCGGCTGTCCCTGAGCGGGTGATTCGACCAGTTTTCCATCAATGCGAACGCTGCATCCTGTGGTAATATCTTTCAGCAAAGCTTCATCAAACTTTGTGGTGTCGGCCACCACCTGAATGGAATGTATGATGCTGCCGTCGTTCACGGCAATAAAAACCACATTCTTGCTGTCGCGGCGGGTGCGCACCCAGCCTTTAACGGTTACGGTTGTACCCAGCAGATCAGCTGCCGGTTTTTTCAATAAGTCAACAATCTTGATTCGTTTCATCGGAAAAGTATTTCGGGACAAATTTCGGAAAAAATTCGTTGTAAAA
>DAOPKE010000062.1:0-15553 GCA_035390965.1 Bacteroidales bacterium
AAGTTAATCACTTTTTTCAACTTAACATGTGGTCCGAAATCTGGGGAGTATTATATAGAAATCGCCTGAAAATTACCAGAATTTACTCGGATTCACCTGAAAATTACTCGATTTTTACTAAAAAATGATCCGGCGGAGGAAAATGCCGGGAAAAATAATGTTTTATATCGCATTTGTCAGGTTTGAGCTGGCAAGATTGATATAACAAAAACTGATAAAAAATCTGATAACCCATATTCATTCCGGATTACCAGCACGCCTGCCAGATAGATCCATCGTACACCATGAGTTTATGTGTTGTTGCATTCATGTACATATCGCCTTCAGCGGGGCTGGCTGGAGCTATTGCTGTCGGCTGAAGTCTCATCACAGAATTTACATGCAGTGTCCGTGCCGGAGTGCTGATTCCAATTCCAATATGGCCATTTTTTAAAACAACCATGGCATCGCTGAGATTTGATGGACCTGCGCCGTTTCCAATTACGAACAAACGGTCGGCAGCATCCCATCCGGTTACATTGAGCGGTGAATAGCTTGTATTGTATCTTCCAAACACATGTTCATTGGCGGACAGAGCCGTTATTGAATACCCCATTGCCGTGGAGTAACTTCCAGACGCGGTAGAATAATATCCCATTGCCGTGGATGCATTTCCAGACGCGGTAGAATAATACCCCAATGCCGTGGAGTAATTACCGTATGCACTTGTAACATAGCCCATTGTCATGGAATAATCACCGGACGACATTGACATAGCACCCATTGCAGTTGAACAATCACCGGACGACATTGTTAAACTACCCAGTGCAGTGGAGTAATCTCCGGAGGCGGTTACAGAATATCCAATTGCAGAAGAATTATAACCAGTCGCAGAGGAATTATTCCCTGTTGCAAAAGAAAAATCACCGTATGCTACTGAAAAATATCCCATAGCTATAGAGCCAGATCCCTTTGCTTTTGTGGTGTAACCAGCTGCAAAGGAAAAATTTCCAATGCTGTCTTTATTCCAGATATCACCATTTACTTCGCCAACTCTGAATGCAGCTTTGTCGGGATACCACATCATGCGCGTACCAGAGCCGCTTGCAGGCGTATTGCCACCTGAAGAACCCTTGAATGAACCAACAAATAACACATTGCCACCACCCGTACCATCGCCATAGGTATAAAGGAGAGCCGCAGTATCTGAACTCCCGATACTTACTTTTCCTGTTCTGAAAATATTACCCGTTGAATCATTCGTTCCAGCCCAGGATGGATCGAGCTCTGCACCATAATCCGCCAGCGATGCAGGTTTGTTTGTTACATTATCCCAGTGCAGTAGCGACTGACCGCTTGTTTGCATCTGCGTTTTTGTGTAATAACCAGATGATGCTGCCATCCACAATGGATCGGTTTCGGAGTAACTTGTCAGGTATCCAGCTGCAGAATGATCGCCCCAAGCATAAGCATTATTCCAATTGAGAATATCACTGCCTGCGATGCTGCCAGAAGGCGAGGCGCCGAATACCGGATCCGTTTCTGTGATTCCCCCAACAACAGTGTCAGCTGATTTTGCATGCAATGCATACGGAACGCTCAGCAATTGGCTGGTGCCGGTAATGGTGTAGTTTGTACCACCTGCCAGATCTGTTTTTGTTTCAAGAAAATATGGACCCACCGACCAGTCAATGGTATTAAAACCTGGGCCGCCACCAAATTCAATGCTTACCAGACCATTGTCATTGGTTGTTGGAGTTTGGGTTTCGGTATATACCACACTTCCTGATACAGAACCCTGACGGATATTTATCTCCATTCCAATTTGCGTATTCGTAACCAAAATATCAGTGCTGTTACGGATCACTGCCTGATAACTCATTTTGTCAGGGACTTGTGCAAAAAGTAATGTGACAGCCGACATTACTACCAGAAATGCAAACAGTCTTTTCATGATTATTTGTTTTTAATAATTTTATACGTTTTTACCATTTGGTTGTCCTTCAATATTTTCAAAAAATAGGTGCCAGAAACAAGTCCATTCATGTCAATCATGGTTGTGGCATCCGTCACTATCCGGCTGGCAACAAACTTTCCTGTTGCATCATACAACTGATAAATCACTTCAGCAGCGTTATCGATTTCCAGCACCAAAAAATCCGTTGTTGGATTTGGATACACAGAGCAATAGAGGTGTTCAGAAAGTTGTTCATAACCATCAACAACTTCCGAAATTTCATATGGCTGTTGAATTCCCTGTGCAACAGAGCCACTTGTCGATGAATTCGTTGAATAAACTATCTGACCAACCGTATAGCTTACCGAACCGGCGGATCCAATTGCGTTACCACCTGATGCCGAAATCGATTCATGCATGTTTTGGGTGAAGCCCGTCATGAAAAACAAGGACATCACAACGGAAAAAAAACATCGTTTTACCATGTGCAGACTATTGAATAAAAAAAAAGGAATAACGCCAACAAATATATTATAATTATTAATTATAATCTGCATAAAAACTAATATAAGCTTATACGAAATTATACCAAAGTGATTTATACATCGGTTCAATTATTTTTGGGAGACTCCGGAGGTTTCATTGAATAAACCATTCCGTACCTGACGGCACGGGCTGGCGTTCTTTTACGTGCTACCAATATTTTGTCCCTACGGGACAATTGCAGCTATGTGTGCTGTTTCCCTTGTGCTCCGAATTCCGGGAAAATCACGCCGATTTTGCAGATCTGAAATAACGCCAAAACAATTGATTCATCGGCGCAATTATTTTTGGACGACTCCGGAGGAGTCACATATCTGTAGATAAGATCAAACAAAGCTACGACTCCGGAGGAGTCGCATATAAAATGCTTCGTCTTCTGATAATACACGTCAATATGCGCCCTCTCTGACATCAGCCAACAAAACGTTCAATGAAATTGCTACAATTGACTCTTTTATATTTTCATTTGGTATTACTTCTCCCGCTTTTTTTGGAGAAACGTCCGCCACATGCCTTTAGACGCGGCGAAACGAAGTCGTCATTGCCGTGTTTTTATGCAGCCAAAGACAGGGCACATTAATTTCCCGGGGACAACGGAAAGCGTTTGTAAATGCTAAAAAAGAGGAAACATTGATGTCGTTTCGGTGTTATTTCTTTTTAGGCGCGAAGCGGTGTATCACAGCATGCACATGCACGATCCGCGCACCATCAGCAAGGAAGAAACCTGGTGGAGAATGAATAATGTGGAGAAATTCAAACGGCGCTGATCGTGTAATTCGCAGCAGAAAAATGAAGAGGCTGCGGAGGCAAACACCGGATCACTTTTTATACCTGCCATCGTTAGGAAAAGAATTAACTTATTGCTAAATTGTGGTGATGAATTTCAGAATTCACATAGAATTATCCTACCTGAGGTTAACACTATTTGGGATCTTAACCACTTTTCAGAACATAACGCCAAAAACCTTCCAAAATTCCCCCGTCATTTTTCGAAATCGACCGGAATCGCCTGAAAAACTCCCAAAATCACCTGGAAATAAACAAAAAAATGACCCGGCGGAGGTAAATGCCGGGAAAAATAATGTTTTATATCGCATTTGTCAGGTTTGAGCTGACGTACCTGATACAAATAATGAACAAGGAATTCGCCGCGGTGGAATCGCGTATAAGCGGAGAGCCGAGATTGTTGCTTTGAAGGTTTTCCACGAGATCCCGGCACAGTGAGCAAAGCTGTGTCTCAATCAATGACCGGGAACTCAGTGGTAAAAAGATTTTGGTGTCTTTGTGTCCTGGTGGCAAAATCCTCTGCGCCTCTGGTCCGCCTTCGTCGGACTAAACTCCCTCTGCGCGAAACTCATGTGTTTTCTCTGCTGAAAGCAGCTTAGCCTCAACCTCAACCTTAACCTCAACCTTAACCTCAACCTTAACCTTATCCTCAGCCTTATCCTCATCCTCAGCCTTATCCTCATCCTAAACCCTATCCTCTGCAAATTCCCGCTCTCCATCCGTATTTTTTCAAACATAGCAGACAAATTTCCAATTTTCGTCTTTAACACCCCTACCCATTTACTGATATTCAACAGTTTTGGTGCAACCTTTCAGACCTTTGCCGTATCTTTGCATTAAATTTACAGTGATGAAAAAGTGGTTATTTGTATTGGTGCTGATGATTTCTTTCAACGGACTGAAAGCCGAAGGCGGCGACACGATATACGCAGGCGTGAATCTTTCTGAAGAATTTCTTTTATACATGCCCAATGCCTTTTCGCCCAATGGCGACGGCCACAACGATTATTTTTCGCCCGTTGGCGCAGGTATTACGCTTGATTATTTTGAAATGCGAATATACAATCGTCGCGGAAAACTTGTATATTTGACCACCGATATCAACCAACCCTGGGACGGTGACATTACAGGAAAACGTTACGATGAAACCTCTACAGAAGTTTTTGTTTATCACATTACTGTAAGAACATACAAGGGCATTGAACGGGATTATTACGGCCACGTTGTACGATTACCTTAATACATGAACCGATTCAAATTCTTAAAGGAATTTCTGAATTTATCCAAAACCGAAAAAGCCGGGATCTGGCTTCTGCTCACAATTCTTATAAGCATTATTTTGCTTTCCGTTTTCCTCCACAGCACAAAAACGGAATTGGCTGATTCTGATTTTTCTGATTTTGAAAAACAGATACAAACATGGGAAAGCAGCATCAGTAGCGACAATCAGCAATACAGCAATGTATATAACGACCTTGATGCGCCGGCATATTCTGCAGCAAAATCAAAGCTAAATCCATTTCCATTCAATCCCAACGAACTTGATGCAGAGGGCTGGAAACGGCTTGGCCTCACCGATAAGCAAACAAAGTCCATATTAAATTACCGGCAAAAAGGCGGTGAATTCCGCATCAAAAGCGATTTTTCGAAAATGTACACCATCAGCAAGGAAGAGTTTGCAGTACTTGAACCATTCATCGAACTACCTGAAAAACCGCAGCAAAGGCCCGATTACAGCGCCTCGACCTATGAAAAAAAAGAAGTGATACGTGTTGAAATCAATTCGGCCGACACTGCTGCATTGAAAAAAGTAAGAGGCATCGGACCCGCTTTTGCATTGCGTATAGTTGGCTACAGAAGCCGGCTTCACGGATATATTTCGATAGATCAATTGAAGGAAGTGAAAGGAATCGACTCGCTGAAATTTGCCGAAATTTCTCCGTACATGTTTGTAAACCCGTATCTGGTGCGGAAAATCAACATCAACACCGCAACCTTTGATGAATTGAAAAGTCATCCCTACATAGGATACAACATTGCGCTGTCGCTCATCAATTACCGCAAGCAGCACGGCGATTACAAGGTGCTCAGCGATATTAAAAAATCGGCGCTGGTCACCGAAGACATTTATAAAAAAATCAGCCCGTATCTGACGGCTCAGTGATTTAGACTTCGTTCGGCGTGGAATTTATCCCGACGAAGGCGGGACCATGGAATGCAAGCCAGGTCCTTGTTCTTGTCCTCGATCTAAAATCAAAAATCACCGATCGATATTCTTAAATCAAAAAAAGGAGGCCCGTATCGATGCCTCCCTTTTGTTTTTTTCCGTTAAAAAAGACGGAACGTTCTTATTCAAATTCGACCATTAATGTGTTTTTTGGAACACGTTCGCCCTCTTTCACATGAATAGCTTTTATTTTCCCGCTCATAGGCGCAAGAATTTTATTATGCATTTTCATAGCTTCAAGTTCCAGCAAAACATCGCCTTCAGCCACTTCGTCGTTTACAGCTGAAAAGAGCTTTATAATAGTTCCGGGAATAGCTGAAATCACATGTTTGATATTTAAGGGAGCATATGATTTCCGGTTGAGATATTTCTTTGAAAACCGTGTTTTGTATTCGCCTTGTTCTGTTACCAGAATATCAAACTGCTCTTCGGCAATTTCGGGCGTTTTGGTAGTTTTCTTTGCTTTTCGTTTTGTTGTTAATTTCATAGCTGCATGTTTTTCAGAATGGAGGAATGCCGTGTTTTTTAGTAGGACGGGTTACCATTTTCGAAACAGAAACCTCGAGAGCATGAGCAATAAAACTACGGGTTTCGGCCGGGTTGATAACAGCGTCAACATAACCGTAAGCAGCGGCCACATACGGATTGGCAAATTTTTCCTTGTATTCCTGAACTTTCTTCAGACGCATTTCTTCAGGATTTTCGGCTGCCTGAATTTCGCTGCGGAAAATAATGTTGGCTGCCCCTTCAGGACCCATTACTGCAATTTCGGAGGTGGGCCAGGCAAACACAAAATCGGCTTTCAGGTGGCGCGACGACATGGCGATGTAACCTCCGCCATATGCTTTACGCAGAATGATGGTAATTTTCGGAACAATGGCTTCGCTGAATGCATACAACAGTTTCGCTCCGTGACGGATGACACCGGCAAACTCCTGATCAACGCCCGGCAGATATCCCGGAAGGTCAACCAATGTAATGATCGGAATATTGAAAGCATCGCAGTAACGAACAAAACGTGCTGCTTTATCGCTGCTATCCACATCGAGCACGCCGGCCAGCACCAGCGGCTGATTGGCAACAAAACCAACGGTATCACCTTCGATGCGTGCAAAACCAATAACAATATTGGGTGCAAAAAGCTCCATAATTTCGAAGAAATCGCTGTCATCGGCCAGAGCGCGGATAACTTCACGCACATCGTAAGGTGTTTTCGGGTCAGTCGGAAGGATAGATGTAATCTTGTAATTTTTGTTTGGCTTCATCGGTTCAAAGCGATCCGCTTTCTTTGTATTATTCCATGGAATAAACGAAAGCAGCGCTTTTATCTGCGCAAAACATTCAAACTCGTTACGGGCAAAGAAATGGGCGTTTCCGGTAATTTCGGCATGAACACGGGCACCACCAAGATCTTCCATTGAAATTTCTTCACCAAGAACGGTTTTGATTACTTCGGGGCCGGTAATAAACATCTTTGAAATGTTATCCACCACAAACACAAAATCGGTTAAAGCCGGGCTGTAAACAGCGCCACCGGCGCAAGGACCCAGAATGACCGAAATCTGTGGAATTACACCCGATGCGAGTGTATTGCGGTAAAAAATCTCACCATAACCTGCCAGAGAGTTCACGCCTTCCTGAATACGGGCACCACCGGAATCATTGATACCGATAAGAGGCACCTGCATTTTCATAGCATGATCCATAATTTTGGTAATCTTCATGGCATGCATGTAACCCAGCGAACCGCCGGCCACTGTAAAATCCTGAGCATAAATACAGATCGGATAACCATTGACGGTTCCGGTACCTGTAATAACACCATCTCCGGGAAGATGTTTTTTATCCATGTCAAAATCTCTTCCGGCATGCTCCACAAATAAATCATATTCGTGAAATGAATCCGGATCCAGAAGGGCCAGAATACGCTCACGGGCCGTTAATTTTCCCATGGCTACCTGCTTGGCTATGGCTTTGGTACCACCACCCTGACGCGCATCAAGTACACGCTTCCGAAGGTCCATTGATTTCGATCTGATTGACATAATTTGTTTTTTGGTTTTACTTGCTTTTCTTCAAAATTCCGGCAAAGTAAAGCATATTATTGCGTACCATGTGTGAACAACTCTCTGACAAATTGACAGCAGCCAAGCCTCTAAGCCAATCTGGATGCACTTATTAAGCCATATCAACACCCTCTTCCAATTAACATTTTTTAACTTTGAAAACCCCAAATAAAAAAAGGGCAGCAGAAAAAAATTCGGGCATTTTCATTTTTATTGTTTTTTTGTATTACCTTGCATATTCTTTTTACGGGTTAACAATATTATAGGATGAAGCATTTTTATCTGTTCTTGTTTCTGATGGGGGGGCTAATTGCAGAAACAGCTGAAGCACAGCACTTTTCCTTTACCCCGCCTGAAAATTTTGTTGCAGACACCCTCAACAGCGGTTCTACCAACTGGTTCAACAAAGAAGCCGGCAGTGTTATACAGATTACCGAAACAACCGGAACGGCCTTCAACACCTTCAAGGAAAATTTCAATGAAGAGCAGCTTACAAACAACAATCTGGTTATCAAAGAAAAAAAACCGGCCGGTCCCGCCTTGTTGTATATTTGTTCATACCGGACAATGGCAGCCGATGGAAGTCGCGATGTTGAATTCACTCGTGTCATTTTTTTCACGGGAAATGCAAATGCCGTTGTAATGGCTGTAGCCACCATTCCGGCCATGGCTGAGCCGGTTTTACTGGAACCAATCATTCAATCATTTGTCAAAGATTTGATTATTCGCTGATTATAAAAAAGTTTTTCAAAGGGGGTTATGAAAAGAATTTTACCAGTCTTATTGTTTTGTGCATCATTGTTTGCTTTTACGCATTCAAAAGCACAGACTTTTACGGTCAACCACCAGATACCCTGGAGCACCGATTATCAGAACATGTGGGGACCCAACGGAAGCCCATTTTCACTAAACTTCGACTACAGTCTGTTTCATTTTATGTACGACAGCACCACAACTTTTGGACAAATCGAAAACATCCTTGGCGGTGATTTTGGAGCTGAATTCGATCTTGATATGTACCTTGAAATGGGCTCTACCTTTTCAATTCATGGCTTCACTACCGGCTGGGTCGATGTGGATTACCCTGTCGATATCGAACTCACTTTCCCCGACCCTGGGCTACCCGTTCCGGGACAATACATGACCGTCAATTCTGACTATGATGTTCTTCCGGGCTGGGATCTGAGCTCTCATTTCCCTCAGGCAGGTGTTGTTACACTCGATCTCGATTTTGGCATGAGCATGGATTTGTCCGGACAGGTTTGCTTTATCGGATGTACACCGGTCAATATTGCCAACTTCGATATTCCACTCGACTCCATCATTATTTTTGAACTCAACTCCATTACCGGCGAAGTTACCTATCCCTGCATCAACGGCTTTCTGCCTGCCATTTGCCACGACACCATACTTCCGCTTATCATCACCAACATCGGAGGCATCGGACTCGATCTTACGGCCGACATACCCTATATTCAAACCATCGACTCGCTTGGAAGCGACAAATGTCTGTATGCCTATGGCGATGATTGGTATCTGGAGCTTTCGCTCGATATTATTGAATTTCTTTCTTTTATTGCCAACATCATTCCCCCACCCGCCGGACCGGCCATTGCTTCGGTATTGTCCATGCTCAATGGCACCTATGATCTGGGGTATGGAATTTCCATTGACTACAGTTTACTTTCGGCCTTTCTCACACTCAACAATACGTTGCAACAGGATCTGACCTTCTGTCCCGATGTGTGGACCGAACTTACCTACCCCATTGCACTTGACTATTTCATCACAGATCCCATTGCCGGCGATACAGTCGGAACGGGAACCAATGATTCCATTTCATTCATGGCCGGACACGACCTGCATGTAAAATGGCCCTGTTTCGGCTACACTGAATTTGACCCGGGAATACGGCATTTTCTCACCAATGATTTCACAAATCATACCTGGGACTCCATGGCGTTCGATTTTTCAATTCAGGCCTTTGAATTCACCATCAATTTTCCATCATTTCCCGTAGCTCCCGCTTCTGATCTTCCGGAACTCTGTGTTGCAATACCACAAAATGACAGCGCTGCCACTCGGGCGCTTTGTGTCGATCCGGTACAAACACCCGAAGTTTATCTCGATATGAGCAAACTTTCATTCCATATCGGACCACTGGTCGATTACACCATTCCGCTCGGTTATATTCCGCTTACATGGTATCTGAACACCTGGGAACTCGATGGATTCCACGACACCATTTTCCCATCCGTTCATCTTGAGTCGGGACCATTTTTCCAGATGACCATTCTTGGCGACACAACCATTTGCTATGGCGATAGTACGGGAACCCTTATTGCAACAGGGATCAACGGTGCATCGCCCTATTCTTTCCAATGGTCAACCGGCGAAAACGATTCACACAGCTGGCCTACCGACTCCATTTTTGTTCCTTCTGGTCTTTATTCTGTTACAGTAACCGATGGCGGTGGATGTACACTAAGCGACGATGTCATTGTTGTTGACAATCCGCAGATATTTGTCTCTCTGTCCAAAACCGATGTCAATTGTTTCGGAGACTCAACCGGTACAATATTATCCACTGTTTCGGGCGGAACACCCGGAGTTGCTCCCGGCTACAACTGGCTCTGGATGCCAGGTAACGCAAGCTCTCAAAACATCACCAATATTCCTGCAGGATTCTACACCCTTGTTGTTACCGATTCGCTCGGATGCACGGCAAGCGATACCATCACGGTAAATGAGCTTCACCCACATCCACCGGTCGATGTCATGGCTGATCCGTCCGTTGGTTGCCAACCCCTGCTTGTACAATTCGACGAAATCAATCCTTCAACAGGCAACAGTTATAACTGGGACTTTGGCGACAATTCCACATTCAGCATTGCCGAAGATCCGCTCCACGAATACGATACAGCTGGCACATTCAGCGTAACGCTTACTGTTACGAATGAGTGGGATTGCGCTACAACAGAAACCTACAACGATCTGATAATGGTGTATCCCAAACCCGCTGCATCTTTCTATGCTACACCCGATCTGGTTTACACCAGCGAAGACCCATCCATGACCATTGATTTTACAAACACAAGCAGTGGCGAAATTGCCTGGTTATGGAACTTTGCCGACTCAACCTCAGCAAATAATACATCAACATTCGAAAATCCATCTCATTCATTTTCTGACGAAGGCCTTTTCAACGTAATGCTGATTGTTACCAGCGATCTGGGCTGTATGGATACAGCATGGGTTTCCGTTGAAGTCATTGACGACGTGCTTGTTTTTCCAAATGTGATTACACCAAACAACGACGGATTCAACGATGTGTTTGAAATCGTCAATGTGGAAAAATTTCCTGAATGCAAGCTGACCGTTTTCAATCGTTGGGGCAACATCGTTTATATGGCATCGCCCTACCGGAACGACTGGGATGGAGAAAACTCAGCTGACGGAACATATTTCTATGTGTTCATTTATGGAAAAGATTCGAAAGAGTATCGTGGTTCACTAACGATCATCAGATAATTTGGAAAAATATTGTACTTTTGAAAAAAAAAGAGTATGAAAAACCTGTTTGCATTCTTTTTCCTGGCACTTTTTTCTGTGACATTGCTTGCACAGGAAGAAGATCTCGAACTATCAAACCGCTTTGGAAAAGCCGACCGGCTAATGATTGATCTTTATAATGATACATGGCTTGGAGCGCCTGACAGTATTGATTTCAAAGGATACAACCCTGGTGTGGCTATAAATCTGATGAAAGACTTCCCAATGGGAGCCACCAATTTCAGTTTTGCCATTGGAGTTGGAATCGGCACACACAACATGAGATACAATGCTACTATTTTTAACGATCCCGTTACTTTCGAAAATTATTTTGTAAACCGTCTCGACACGCCATCCCAATACAAAATGGTTCTTTCTTTTATTGATATTCCTGCCGAACTACGCTTCAGAACAAAACGTGACAATGTTTTCCGCATTGCAATAGGTGGTAAAATCGGCTACAACATCAACAACCATATCAAACATGTGGATGATGATTTCAAAATCAAAACATACAACACGGAATACATCAATAAACTCCGTTATGGTGTTACAGCACGCATCGGATATAAAATGTTCAATCTGTATGTGTATTATGGTTTATCAACATTGTTTGAAGAAAAACATGGCCCAGAAATGGCGCCACTATCAATAGGAATTTCTCTGATTCCATTCTGATAAAAAATCCTATAAAAAAAGGTCTCCCAAAAAGAGACCTTTTTTTATGCAGGGAATTTTTTCTAATTACGCCATTCATAATAATAAACCGCTTTAAAACCACATCCCAGATTAACTGTCAGCTTTTTCATCTCCTTATCTTTTGTCCCTTTCACAATGGGTTTTTCGCTCACAATATCAGCACTGAAATCCTTTTTAAAATAATTTTCTCCGGCAGGATTGCGCAAGAAATTGCCGGGATAACCTTGTTCAAAAAATACAGATTGAGCTTCGGGGGTCCAGGATGCAAATGTTGAAATGGTTTTAAGGGTGTATTTCATTTTAAAAGACCCTCCAGCAGCCAGATATGCTTGCGGATCAGTCCAGGTAACATTATAGGTTGTACCCGCCAACAATTTTCCACTGCTCTGGTCGTTGCGGTTTTTTGTTATCTGAATATTTCCCTTGCTACCGGTAAATTTTGATGCATCGACCATATAATCGACTGTACCGGCCAAGGGTTTCACCGACGAAGAGCTTCCGTCAATAAACTCGTATTTTACAAAATACCAACCAGGTTGATTACCACCGACGGCCTGTGATGTAGTATTCATAGAGGTTCCGGCTGTGTAATCAGGTAGCCATTCATATACATATTCTGCTTTGAATCCACAACCAAGATTTACAATAAACTTTTTTTGTTCATTGTTTTTAGTGCCTTTTACAATGGGTTTTTCACTAACAATCGCAGCACTGAAATCCTTTTTAAAGTAATTTTCTCCGGCAGGATTACGCAAGAAATTGCCGGGATAACCTTGCTCGAAATAAACGGATTGAGCTTCTGGAGTCCAGGATGCAAATGTCGAAATGGTTTTTAATGTGTATTGGATTTTCATTTTTTCACCAACCACAACAATATCAGCCGGATCAGTCCATTCCACCTTATAAGTAACACCGGCCAATAGTTTCCCGGTGCTTTTGTCATTGCGGTTTTTCGTTATCTGTATGCTTCCTTTTCCGCCAATGAATTTAATGGCATCAATCATATAATCAGCCGTTCCCATCAATGGTTTTTCGCTCGACGATGTGCCATCGACAAACTTGTATCCAACCAGTTTCCATGCGCCCTGCGCAAAGATGAAGTTTACGGATAACAACAGGATTGAAAATATCAGAAACTTTTTCATAGCGTTATATTTTAGGGTTTATTGATTGCATGTATGAAACAAATATAAACAATTTTTTCAATTAATTGATTTCGAACAAAGATCAAGATAATGAAATTCAAAAAAAACAGGCGGAGATTATCCGCCTGCCAAACAATGAATAATGTTTGATTTTTATAGAGCGCCTTCGTCGTAAGCTGTTTCGCCATGTATTGAAACATCAAGGCCTTTTCGTTCATCGTCTTCGCTGACCCTTACTTTCACAACCATGTTGATTAAAATCAGCATAATATAGGTGAAAATAAAAGCGTAAGCAGCAGCAGCAGCAACAGCCACAATTTCTTTAAAAAAGAAATCACCGCCACCGAAATACAAACCGTCGGCGCCGGCCGCATTCACCGCCGATGAAGCGAATACACCCAGCAGTATGGTACCTATTACACCGCCGATTCCGTGTACGCCCCACACATCAAGCGCATCGTCCCATTTCATTTTGTTTTTAAGCTGAACCGCCAGATAACAAACGGCACCGGCAGCGACTCCGATAATAGGCGAGGCCCACAACGGAACAAATCCGGCACAAGGTGTAATGGTTGCCAGACCCGCAATGGATCCGGTCAGTAGCCCGATAAATTTGGGCCGGCCCACATGAATCCATTCAATAACTACCCAGGCCACCGTGGCAAATGAAGCTGCAATATCCGTATTCAGAAATGCCAGCGAAGTAATATTATCTACCGCCACTTCGCTGCCGGCATTGAATCCATACCAGCCGAACCACAGCAATCCGCTTCCGATTGCTACAAGCGGAATGCTGTTGGGGGTGCTGTTTTTGTCAACGCGGGCACCAACATAGAATACAGAGGCCAGCGCAGCAAAACCTGCTGTGGCATGCACCACAATACCGCCTGCAAAATCAAGCACACCCCATTCAGCCAGCATGCCTCCCCCCCAGATCATATGTACAAACGGGTAATACACCAAAATCTGCCACACGGTTAAAAAGATCATATATGATTTGAAAGTAACACGGTTTGCAAATGCTCCGGTAATAAGTGCCGGTGTGATAATGGCAAACATCATCTGATAGGCAATGAAAACGAATTCAGGAATTTTCCCGTTTGTGTACATCGAATCCATGCCGACTCCGGCCAGAAAAGCCTTGTCGAAGTTTCCGAAAATGCCGCCTGCGCCACCGCTGAAACAAAGCGAATATCCGAATGCAACCCATAAAACCGTTGTCCAGCCAAGCGAAACAAAACTCTGGATCATAATACCCAGAATGTTTCTTTTGGTGGCCAATCCTCCGTAGAAAAATGCCAGACCCGGAGTCATAAGCATTACAAGGCTTGTTGCAAGCAACATAAAGCCGGTTGAACCTGTGTCAATCATTTTTTTATTCTCCTATTTTTTTTAAAGTGTGAATCCGAAAACAAGAAATACATTTTCTGCCATGGGGTTTACCACAAATGAGGTGGAAAGCGGCAATGTGAAATCATTGGTGATTTTGACCTCTTTTTTCACCTTGATTCCAAGGTTGACAAATCCCATTGTGTTTCCGTAAAACCCGCGCGTGATGCCGGACAGCTTATCATTGTCGGTTGGCTTGTTTGGAGTGAATCCGGCAAACAGATCATAATCGGCCGATTTGCATGTGCCGCTGTAGCACAATTCAACGTATGTTGAGTAAAACAATTTGCCATCGGCATGACGTGTGTCGGCGCCATACACATTGGCGGCAACGAGCAGTGATAATGGAAGATCTTCGGTGCCTTTCCATTTAATGGTTCCTTCAAATATATGTCCGGTCAGGGTATCATTATATTCAAAGTAATTGTTGAAAGCACCGGGTGTTTCGTTCGGAAAGAAATAATCGGTGATGGTAAAATCCACTTTGTCTTTCAATGTGTAGGTTAGAAACAGATCTGTTTCCTGCGCCTGCGAAAAATTGTTGGTGGCAAATGCACCCCAAACGCCGAAAATGAAGTTGAATCCGGTCAGCGAGATAGCCGGCTGAATACTGGGCGATGCGCCGAAATCGGTTCCGCGCCATACATAGCGGCTCATGATATCGGCTCCGCTGTTGAACTTTACTTTGGAACTGTCCTGTGCTGAGATTGACAGGGGCATCAACGCGGCGAAAATCAACAGAATGGCAAGTCGGTTTTTTTGCTTCATATGCTTTGTTTTAATTCGCTACAAAGCAATAAAACCCGCACCAAATGCAGAATACCGGATTAACGAAAAAGCATGCGTGTATTACGGAATCTTCACTAGGTGAATCACGTATTTTTCAAAAATCAGATTTCGATTATTTTATTCCCGATGGTATATTTAATCAGCTCAACTATTCCTGAACATCGACACTTTAATTTCGCCCATTCTAAAAAAAAACAGATATTATGAATTTTGATTAATTCAGGCCGTTTATGCGGGTTTACCAGCACTATAAATTGCGTTTTTTCTAAAAGAATACTGACATCCGGAGGATGTCAAACAATAATAGCGTCCGGCGGGCTTGTCATCACGTGGAACGTGACAAGCTGTTTTACGTGAAGCCGGATATAATACCAAAGTGATTTATAAATCGGTTCAATTATTTTTGGGAGACTCCGGAGGA
>DAOPKE010000063.1:0-5173 GCA_035390965.1 Bacteroidales bacterium
ATTCAGTTGCCGTTTTGTGAGATAATTCGGCACAGCGTAGCGGTTGTTTTCGACATCGGTGACCCAGATGTATGAAACCGTGTTGTTGATGTTGAGCAGATTGAAAACCTCAAGACTCAGCCACGCATTGCGGATGAACTTCAGATTGCGCGGAACTTTTGCGGGCTTGTCTGGGTGCTGATATCCGGCCAGTTGTTTTGAAAAACCAATGTCAACGCGCCTGTAGGGCGGCATGCGCAAAGTCTGTTTGTACTTGTCGCTGTTGGGCGGGCCAAACGGAAGTCCGGTGCCGAAAACCAGACTCAGATGCATTTTGTAGCTGGGGTTGTTCGGCAGATAATCCTGGAAGAAAAGACTGACATTGACGCGCTGATCGGCAGGACGCGGGATAAATCCTGGTTCGATGCGAATGCTGTCAACAGCAACGTTGTTGATAGATGCTGAGTTTATTGTATCGCCATCTGAATTCAGATAAATATTGTAGAAGTCGCCTTCAATGTCTTCGCGGGTTTGCATGATGCTGATGCTCACCCAAGATTCGGCATCGGGAACAAACTGTCCGTTCATTTTCAAATCAATCCCTGTTGCGTAGCCATGCGAGCGGTATTCGGGCAGATAGCGGATTCGGACATTGTCAATGACATAGGGAATCATGTTGCTCAAGGCCTTGTAATACACTTCGCCGACAACTCTAAAAGGCCTGTTCCATAGCGAATCGGTGTGTTCAAACCCGGCAACAAAATGTATGGATTGCTGGGCTTTCACATCGGTATGAAGATTGCCCCGCATATCACGCAGCTCGCGGAAGAAGGGCGGTTGCTGATACATTCCCGTTGCGAAACGGAAAAGGTAATTTCTGTCCCAGTTTGGTTTCATGCTGAAAGCCGCACGTGGACTCACAATGAGTTGTTGATTCACATCCCAGTAAGAGCTGCGAACGCCACCAATAATATTGTATCTAATACTATCCACATTCCATTCCCAACCATTCTGAATATAACCGGAATAGCGCATCGAAGTCAACTGAAGATCGGAAATTAAAAGATCGGATATCGCCAGATTCTGATATGGCTGAATTCCGGTATAGCCCACCGAATCTGAGACATGAGGCAAAGAATAGCCAGAAGAATCAATGTAGTTCCATTGCCAAATCTCATCAAAAACCCGCTCATGCTGAGTTTTTACGCCCCATTGCAGATAGTATTTATCTTTTTCCAGCATTCCTTTATGTTCTGCTGAAAACACATTTACATCCAAATAATTTCTGGCATGGTCAATAAATGTGCCTACGCCCATATTCTCTGCCACTTCGCCAAACTGGTCGCTGCCCATGTCCGATTCCAAAAGCCCGATCCAGTACTGTCCCTGGATGTCGTAAGTTTCATCTTCGAGCGATGAATATCCTGAAACAATGTATTTCAACAACAGATCTTTATTCGGGTAATGTTGAAAACGTGCTCCGCCCAGAAATGTAGTGAAACGATCCGACTCCATTCCGTCAAAATATATTGTAAGACGATAGGCCTGATTCACGGTACCATAGGTAGTTTCTCGGGTTTCAGGGATCAGATTGTATTTGTTTGAGCTCATGTACCCAAGAATACTGAGCTCAGAAGTTTCGGACAATTGCCAGGTAAAATAATTCTGCCAGTCAAGAAATGAGGGTTTATAATCGCCTTTGGTTTCCATGGCATTCAAAACATATTGCGTGCTTTTGTAACGGAATCCGGAAAGGAAAGTCATAAGGCCTTTGGGGCCTTTGCCTTCAATATGCACATTGGCGCCAAGCAAGCTCACATGTGCATCGCCGCGCAGCGAATCGGGGCGTTTGTACTGAACATCGAGTACCGACGACATTTTGTCGCCATATCTGGCTTCAAAGCCGCCGGATGAAAAAGAGACCGAATTCACAAGACTTGAATTGAGAAAGCTCAACCCCTCCTGTTGACCGCTACGTACAAGGAATGGCCGGTAAATTTCTATATCATTGGCATAAACGATATTCTCATCAAAATTTCCACCACGAACAGAATAAGTTGAAGACAACTCATTTCCAGATGAGACCCCCATACCGATAAGCTTTACCAGCGTTTCAATACCGCCATAAGTGGGCAGCAAAACCGAAGTCCGCGGATCGAGGCGGATAATACCGCCAGCCATGTCGTAATGAGCGGTAACATCAATCGGATCGAGTAAAGTAGCTTTATCGGAAAGAACAACATTAAGTTCAAAGCGCTGTCCAGGAGCGAGATTAACAGTATCAAACTCGACAGAATAGCTCAGAATGGAAAAAGCGACTATAATATTTTTATTGGCAGGAATAGCAAGTTCATACAAACCGGCCCCATCAGACGAAGTACCGCCAGGCACACCCATAATGGAAATATTGACCAATTCGAGCGGGCGTCCCCTGTCATCAGAAACTTTTCCAAATACCACTGCATTATTCTGAGCCAGCAAAGGTTCGGGTCTCAAAAATCCCAACACAAAAGCCAGGAAGCACACAAAAAACAACTTATTTAAGTGGCTCATTGTAATAATATTCTTGGTCTTTGGGATCTTTACGTCTGAAATCGCCATTTTTCCAGGCCTTGATAAACTGCGACCAGGCCAGGGGATTTAAAAGATTGTTTGGTGGCAACTGGCCGGCATAATACAATCGGCTGGTGGTTAAATCAATCTGATTTTTAAAATTCATGGAACCCGAAGAAGGCATTTCCGCAGCTCTTTCCTTAAGTTCGGCGAGGGTCAGGTTTTTCAGAGCACGGTCGTAATCATCTTCAGGTGGGCGCGTTTGCAAAAACGCCTGCTTAAACTGATCGGGTGTCGGCCATGGATAAATGACGGTTTCTGTCAGCAGCAGCGTGTCGGTCTGCATCATCTGTATAAGCGAATACCGGCTACCCGACAATGTGTCAGGGATTTTGTAATACGATTTTTTATATCCAATCGAGCTGAATTCAATCAGGTCGCCTTTTTCAGCCACAAAAGAAAAGAATCCGAAAAAATCGGCCACTGTTCCACGATGGGTATTTTTAATAATAATGTGAGTAAAAGGCAAAGGTTTAAGACTATCTGCCGAAACCACAACGCCAGAAAACTGCACAAGATTGCCGGATTCATCATTCTGCGCCATCAAGGCAAAGGATGACACTAAAAAAAACAATAATATCAGAATTCGGCTCATGCAGGGTAATTAACGAAATACGGGCCTCTTTAGTATGCAACAATAACCAAAACAAAAAAAGCTGCCGTAAGCAGCTTCAAATGTACAAAGTAAAATTCATTTATTTGATATAACCGTTTGCAATGAGTTCTTTCATTACAGCAGAAATACCTTTTTTATTAATGGTACGCATAGCAGAGGTAGAAAGCTTCAGCGTTATCCACTGATTCTCTTCCGGAAGAAAAAACTTCTTTTCCTGGAGATTGGGATAGAATCTACGCTTGGTCTTAATATTAGAGTGAGAAACATGATTTCCCGACATTCTCTTTTTTCCGGTCAATTGGCATACACGTGACATAACGATACTTTTTTTGGGACTGCAAAAGTCCGACTTTTTTTTGAAACAACCAAATAATTGGGCAAATATTTTTAATTTACTGAATCTGAGGCCGTTGAATCGGGTTGATTGGTACGGGCCATAAATTCCTGAACCAGCTCTTCGGGCGATTTCCCGATATTTTCAATTGTTACAGCCACCTGCGCTGCTAATTCATGTTTGGGGAAACGATTGAGAAAAACCTCGTATGTTTTTTTGGCAGCAGCCAGATCCTTCATGTGATTTTCCTGAATAAACCCTTTGAAAAACAAGGCATCGGGAAGAAACTGATATTCAGGGTAACGCTCAATCAGCGTGTCCAGCGTATTAACGGCATCTTTGGTCATGTCAATAGCCAACGACAATTCTGCCGCCTTATGAAGAAATTTCGGTGCCAAAGAGTCATCGGGATAATCATCGGCAAAAGTCCAGTAATCCTGCCGAAGTGATTCTGCAGTTGATTTGTCAAGGACATCTTCATACGACTTAGTCACGATGGCTTCTTTTTCGGAGATTTCATCAAGCAATTGCTGACGACCGCCAGAACAAGCTGCTAATGCGATAAGCAATAAGAAGAGAAATCTGTTTTTCATTATCGTTTTTTTTGTTTTCCGGGAAAAATCATTTTATAATCAACATCAACCTTTCCATTGGTAATATCGTTGAAACGACCTTTAAGCAACAGTTTTCGCATCGGGGATAAATGATCTGTGAACAAAACACCTTCCAAATGGTCGTATTCATGCTGAATGACACGCGCCACAATACCAGAATATGTTTTGGTGTGTTCCACCCAATTTTCATCAAGATACTTGATTTTAATCGTTTTTTTTCTTGAAACATCTTCATGAATTCCGGGAATACTCAAACAACCTTCGTTGTAAAACCAGCTTTCACCGGTTTGTTCAATCATTTCGGCATTAATAAAAAGACCCTTCACACCATCAGCTTCGGGGTATCTTTCCTTAAAAGGATTGCAATCTATGACAAAAACCCGGATATTGCGATTTACCTGCGGTGCAGCCAATCCAACACCATCCGAAACATACATGGTTTCAGTCAAATCATCAATAAATTTTTTAAAATCCGGATAATCCGGAGAAATGTTTTCCGAACGTTTTCTCAAAGTAGGATGTCCATATGCAACAACTGGCAACAACATGATTTAAAAATTTTTAAAAGTCAGATAATCCTGAAGAATAATGGCCGCACTCACTTTGTCAATATTTCCTTTTTCGCGGCGATCTGATTTTTTTGAGCCGGCAGCAATCATTGCCTGCAATGCCATTTTGCTGGTAAAACGCTCATCCCACCGGTCAATCTGCATTTCAGGCATGGCCTTTTTAAGCTGATTGATGAATGGAGTAATCTGCTTTTCGCTCTCTGATGGCTTTCCAGACATATCAGTTGGTTTCCCGAAAACGATGATATCAACCTTGTTTTGAGAACAATACTTCTGTAAAAACGCCAGCAGCGCAGTACCCGAAACAGTATCAAGCGGCGATGCAATCATTCGTAATTCATCCGTTACAGCTATACCGCAACGTTTCGAACCATAATCGATGGCTATTATTCTTCCCATTTGCAGATGCAAAGGTACGAAAATACAAGATAAGAAATACGAAATAAGA
>DAOPKE010000063.1:5273-15243 GCA_035390965.1 Bacteroidales bacterium
CGAAATAAGAGATGCGAAACAGGAAATAGGAATTGATTGTTGCGCTATACTATATGCTCGCAGCGGCTGGATTACGGCTGCGCTGCGCTTGCCGTGATCCCGTTGAGGGGGGGTCAACCTTTCATATACATTTTCCGCGAGCGGAAAATGTATATTCATTTAAGGGTATGTGTTGCTGCGAGCAAGCTCGCGCAACACATGCCCTTAAATGAAAAAAGCCCTGCTTTGCAGGGCTTTTATGAAAGGTTGCGGAGAGGGAGGGATTCGAACCCTCGGTACCCTTACGAGTACGTCAGTTTAGCAAACTGGTGGTTTCAGCCACTCACCCACCTCTCCGGGTTAATACTGAAAGGAGTGCAAAGGTATAAAAAAGTTTTTTTAATAAAGGATTATTTTTTATCGAGCTGTTCAAAAATTGAGTTACGACTTTGAAATTCAGGCACTATCGATTTCATTTTCCGCACAATTTCCGTCTCATTATTATCATTCAAAAGCAACGGGAAAACATTTACATCGGATTCGATAGCTGCTGCATCCCGGTTTTCTACACGCGCTATCATGATTCGTTCATGATAAGTCGGTAAAGTGTTTTCTTTGTCGGCCAGAAGTTCCTCATAAAGTTTTTCGCCTGGGCGAAGGCCAGTGAATTCAATCTGAATGTCCTTTCCCAACGTAAGCCCGCTCAATAATATCATTTTCTGAGCAAGATCGAGAATCTTTACCGATTTACCCATGTCGAAAATAAAAATCTCACCGCCCTGCCCCATTGTCCCGGCTTCAAGCACCAGACTAACTGCTTCGGGGATAGTCATAAAATACCTGGTAACTTCGGTATCGGTAACAGTTACAGGGCCTCCTCTTTCAATCTGTTTTCTGAACAGAGGAATCACCGAACCGTTGGAACCAAGCACATTTCCAAATCGGGTAGTAATAAAACGTGTAAAGGATTTTTTATCATGTGCCTGCACATACATTTCTGCAATCCGCTTTGAGGCACCCATCACATTGGTAGGATTCACCGCCTTGTCAGTGGAAATAAAAACAAATTTCTGAGTTTTAAACTCCATAGCGAGATTGGCCAGCACACGTGTTCCAATCACATTGTTTCTTACAGCTTCAGCAGGATTTAATTCCATCATTGGAACATGCTTGTAGGCAGCTGCATGAAAAACAATAGCCGGCTTATACATATTAAATACCAGACGCATTTTTTGTTCATCGCAGATGTCCCCGATGATAATTTTATAGTCTTTGAAGCGGCGCTGATCAAGCTCATTCTGCAAATGAAACATCGGTGTTTCGGCCTGATCGACACACAAAAGCATAGCCGGATGAAACTCACAGACCTGCCTCACCAACTCGCTTCCGATAGAACCAGCCGCGCCGGTTATCAGAACAATTTTACCGGCAATATCCTGTCTCACTTTATCATTCGAAATCTGAATAACATCGCGTTCCAGCAATTCTTCTATATTAATTTTACGAATCTGTTTAAAAGACAATTCACCATTAATCCAACGCCGCACCGGAGGAACAACCAGTACTTTTGTTTTATACTGCAGACACAAGTTGGTGATTTCAGTTTTTCGTGCCGGCGAAAGAGTCTGAATGGATAAAATGACATGAGCCACCTGATTCTGATTCAGCGTTTCTTCAAGTTTTTCGGCATTGTATATGGGAATTCCTTCAATTTTCTTTCCGGCTTTACGGATATCATCATCGAAAAAAGCAAGCACTTTGTATTTTGTTCCAGCATCTCGGTCGATAGCTCTTTTTGTAATAATACCACTTTCACCAGCCCCAAAAATCACTACCCATGTTTTATCTCTAGATGGGGCGCGCATTTCGAGAAATGCAACCTTAAGCAAAATGCGGTATCCAAGAATCAACCCGGCAGTCATCATCAGCTCAATAATAACAATGGAATAGGGAACCAAATTCGGCCTGCCCAAAGCATAATACGAAACAACATTGCCAATCACAAAAAGCAGACTGCCAAGGATGATGGTCGCTGAAATACGGATTGCATCGGTAGTACTGGTGTATCGGATAATGTTTTTAAAAGTTCCGAAAAACAAAAACAGCAGCAGACGAGTCGCCAATATGACCAGAAAACTGATTTCCATGAAATGAATTTCATGTGACGGCACCTTAAAATTGAAACGAACCTGAAAGCTGATGTAAACCGAAAAAAGAACTATACAAAGGTCGAACAGAAGTATAGCCCAGCGAGGAATGAAACGATCAGTAAAAACGTTTTTCAAAACAAAGATATTTCTACAAATTTACAAACAATTTCAAGAGTGGATAATTTGTTGAAAAATGCTTGCTGACAAAGAATTTGGTTTCGACCTGCATAGATTTATTTTATACGAACGTGTGAAAACAAAATCACACTTACGCATGCAATAAAAGTTTATAACAGACTGATAATAAACAAAAAAGCCCTCTGAAATCCAGAGAGCTTTGTAAAAATGAAATATCAGATTTTTCTGTTTTATGTGATTCTTAACCCTTGTAAAAAGGCGTTTTCACAACCGCAGCTTTCAGCAGTTTATCGCGGACTTTGATATAAATCTCAGAACCGGTTTTGGCCATTTCGAGCGGAACATAACCCATGCCAACACCAATTTTCACGCTCGGGCCCATGGTTCCGGAAGTCACATGGCCAACCACAGTGCCATCTGCTTTGCAGATTTCGTACTCATGACGCGGGATTCCTTTGTCGATCATTTCAAAACCAACGAGACGACGTTTGGCACCGCCATTTTTCAGAGCAAGATTATAATCTTTGTCGATGAAATTTTTTGTATCCGTAAACTTGGTGATCCAACCCAATCCAGCTTCAATGGGAGCGGTAGTGTCGTCGATATCATTGCCATAGAGACAGAATCCCATTTCGAGGCGCAGGGTGTCGCGGGCAGCCAAACCGATGGGTTTGATGCCAAATTCAGCGCCGGCTTCAAAAACAGCTTTGAAAATTTTGGCTGCATCAGCATTTTTCATGTAAATTTCGCATCCACCGCTGCCGGTATAACCGGTTGTGGCAAAAATAACATCTTTAACACCGGCAAATTCAATCACTTTCACGGTATAGTATTCCATGTCGGTAACCGTTGTAGCCGTGAGTTTCTGCATAGCTTTAAGCGCAAGGGGTCCCTGTACGGCCAACTGAGCATAATCATCAGATTCATTTCTGAAATCTACGCCCACTTTCAGTCCGAATTTTTCGGCATGCGGAGCCATCCAGTTCCAATCTTTATCGATATTGGCAGCATTGACTACGAGCAGATAATTGTCGGCTGCAATGCGATAAACCAGCAAATCATCAACGATTCCACCCTTTCCATTTGGCAGGCAGGAATACTGAACTTTGCCATCAACAAGCACTGAAGCGTCGTTGCTGGTCATATGCTGAATGAAATCGAGGGCTTTCGGTCCCTGAACCCAGAACTCGCCCATATGAGAAACATCAAAAACGCCAACACCTTTGCGAACAGTTTCGTGTTCAACACTAACACCTTCGAATTGCAAAGGCATGTAGAAGCCGGCGAATTCAACCATTTTGGCGCCCATTTCCTCGTGAAATTTTGTGAATGCAGTTGTTTTCATTTCTATTGAATTTTTCAGAATTGTTGCAAAGGTAAATGAATTATTAAATCCATGATCAAAACTTGATGAAAATTACAACAGACACATTGAATTGATTAGCGTAACAACAACGTAGCACAGCCGATAATGAAAAAAGCGCCCATTCAGGCGCTTTTTATGCTTCTACACCAATAAACCCAAAAACCTATGAAAATAATTTTGATGCAGCAGTATTATTTTTTAAAACCCCGGTTACGCAACAACGCATCAACCAATGGCTCACGGCCACGGAATGCAACATACATTTCCATTGGATCTCGTTTACCGCCCGGAGCCAACACTTCGTGACGGAATTTTGCAGCCAGTTCCTTATTAAAAATATCACCTGACTCTTCAAAAGCTTCGAATGCGTCACTATCAAGCACTTCACTCCAGACATAACTATAATATCCGGCAGAATAACCACCGGCGAAAATATGATTGAAATAGGTGGAGCGATATCTCGGAAGAATTTCTTTCATCAATCCAAGTCTGTCCATCGATGCTTTTTCAAATGCAAGAATATCAAGATTGCTGGCATTTTCAAGTGTATGATAATCCATATCAAGAACAGCCGCCGCAATAAATTCAAGCGTGGCAAAACCCTGATTGAAATTACCGCTTTTTTCGATTTTGGCAATCAGTTCATCCGGAATCACTTCTCCTGTTTTGTAGTGTTTGGCATACAATTTCAGCATTTCGGGATGCCGAGCCCAATGCTCCATTACCTGCGAAGGTAATTCAACAAAATCGCGCGGTACATAACCCGAAAGACGCTTGTATTTGACATTGCTGAAAAAACCATGAATAGCATGGCCAAATTCGTGGAAAAAAGTCAATGTCTCATCCAGATTCAACAAAGCCGGTGAATTGGCTGTAGGTGCAGTAAAGTTCATTACAATACTAACCACCGGAGTAATATTCTGTCCGTTTCTTACATACTGATCACGGTAGGATGTACACCAGGCACCCCCACGTTTCGAAGCACGCGGATGAAAGTCCATATACAAAACGGCCAGATGCTGATTGTTGGTGTCCAAAACTTCATAAACAGTTACATCTTTGTGATACACCGGTAAATTGTCAATTTTTTTAAATGAAATATCATACAATTTATTACTGAGTAGAAAAATTCCTTCACGGACATTGTCGAGACTAAAATATGGACGCAGCATTTCTTCGTCAAGATCGTATTTTTCTTTACGTATTTTTTCGGCATAAAACCACCAATCCCATGGCTCCAGCAGGAATTTGCCACCTTCCTTATCAATCATTTTCTGCATTTCAGCAGCTTCGGCTTTTCCAACAGGAAGCGCGGCATCCCACACAGTCTGAAGAAGATCATAAACCTTTTCCGGAGTTTTTGCCATATTACGGTCGAGGATAAACGAGGCATGATTGAGATAACCAAGCAATTTGGCGCGCTCCAGACGCAATGATACAATCTGGGTAATATTTTGCTTATTGTCGTTTTTATTGTTATTGTCACCACGCATGAAATATCCCTTGTAGATTTTTTCACGAAGGTCGCGACGTTCAGAATACTGAAGAAAAGGGATCAGACTTGGTTTGTCAACAGTAAACAACCATTTTCCCTCCATTTTATTTTGCTTTGCTGCTTCCGAAGCGGCATCAACAACACTTTGCGGAAGACCAGCAAGATCTTCATTCTTTTCAATCACCATTTGAAAAGCATTGTTATCCGCCATCACATTATCGCCAAACTGCAACTCAAGCAAAGACAATTTCTCATTGATTTCGCGTAAACGCTCCTTGCCTTTTTTGTCAAGATTTGCACCGCTTCTTACAAAATCGAGGTAAATGATTTCTGTGAGTTTTTTCTCTTCAGGATTCAGGCCACTGCGATTGTTATAAACTGTTTGAATGCGTTTGAACAACTTTTCATTAAGCATGATGTCGTCGCTGTGTTTCGACATTTTCGGGGCCATTTCCTGAGCCAGATTTTGCATCGAATCATTGGTGTTGGCTTCCAACTGATTGTAAAACACAGAGCTCACACGAGAAAGCATCTGACCACTGGCGTCGTATTTTGCAATAGTATTTTCGAAAGTAGCTTCGTCTTGGCTGTTTGCAATAGAATCTATCTCAAGCATCTGCTGCTTCATTCCCTCTTCGAGCGCCGGCTGATAATGTTCGAATTTGATTTTATCAAACGGAGGTACTCCAAACTGGGTGTTGAATTCCGAAAAGAAGGGATTGTCCTTATTCTTTTTATCGGCACCACCACATCCTGCGATGAGTATCATGACTACATAAGGCATTGCTTTCAATGAGAAAATGTTTTTCATGTCTTATTTTTCTGCAAAGCTACAATCTTAATAAATATCAAAACATCTGATAATTAATAAAATATACTGACACTTGGTTTTCACAAACCGATGGCAGATAAAAATATGTACGCAATGGAAATTATTCGCTTAAAGTCAAATAATTATGGACTATAATGCTGCAAAGCATCACAGATCAGGGTTTTGGAGGGCTGCAGGGGTCGCAGGGAAAAGAATACAGCAACTTATAACCAGACCACGAACCATCTCCAACGGTTATTTTTCCATATATTCTCTCATAATATTTCTGACAACCGGGATTGGGAGGCCATTTGCTGCCTTCGGTATAAACCAGAAAATAATCATAACTACCTTGATGCAAAACAACGGTAAAACATCCATTCTCATCGGTTGAAACAATAACAAAATCGGATTTGTCGTCAACGTTCACAAATTTAATTTTCTGTGAAACCAATAAATGCTCCTGATTGAACTCCTTTTCAATGTCAGGTGTAGGCCTGGCTCCTCCGCAATAACGCAGCTTATAAAAAGCAGTGCCACTGGCAATCTCTTCCTTTTTCCAATTCCGACCATCCTGATTCGAAGCATTATTATCAACAATCAATGCTTCAGCCGGGTCAACGGCCACCGCAGTATCCCGAAATTGCTCTTCTGCAACAATACTGTCCGATGTTTCCCTGACAACTTCTTTTTTGTGTTTGCAGAAATTCATTGACCCCATAATGATGGCAAGCAAAACAATGTGCTGGATTTTCATTTTCTGAGAATTGTAAAACATACAAACTTACACAATTTTTTCAGGCAGCAACAAATACAATTAACTGTTTAAATAAAAGAACGGTCAATCCGCGAAAAAAATGCATTAGCACTATTGCTGTTTTAATAATTGTTTTACTTTTGCAAAAAACTTAACCGGGATGTAGCAATCCATAAATAAAACCAGGAAAGGAGGCGGCCTATGATTGAACAGATCAGGCTTGACAAAGTAAAGTGGTTACATATTCTTTATCCATCTGATGAAGATTACAATCTCCTGATAAACGAATACCATTTTCACCCCCTGGATATTGAGGACTGCAAAACACGGGCGCAGCGATCGAAAATTGACATCTACGATGATTACTATTTTCTGATTCTGCATTTCCCCTATTTCGATAAAATCAACCGCTTTATCAAAGTCAAGGAAATAAAAATTTTCTGGGGCGAAGATTTTATCATTACCATTGGAAGTGCCCACTGGGTTATCAGGGACTTATTTGAGGAACTCCGCCGGCAAATAAATGATGGTCAGATTGATGAAGATCTGTCATCATCAGATAAATTACTGTATCGCATTCTGGAATCGCTGATGAAAGAAACGCAGGTCATTCTTCAACGAACCGATACAGAAATTGATTTGATCAATAAGGAAATGTTCAGCCGCAATGCAGATAAGATCATTGAAAAAATATCAATTACAAGAAAAAATGTAATCCTGCTCAATACAACTTTCAAACCGCAGCTACGGCTGTTCCACAAATTTGAAAGTGGCGAAGTCAAAGGATTTGCCGAAGACATGGAAGATTACTGGGGAAATATTCTCGACTACTATCAGAAAAACTGGGATATGATTGAAGATGATGGCGAACTGCTCGAAGGACTCTCGAAAACATTTGACTCGATGCAGGCCAATCGCACCAACGAAATCATGAAAATGCTCACATTCATCAGCACAACATTACTGCCGATGACATTTATCACCGGATTATACGGAATGAATGTGGCATTGCCGTTTGGCGAGCATCCCTTTGCGTTTTCAATGATAATAGGCATCATGGCTCTGATCGTTATTTTTCTGATTCTCTATTTCAAACGAAAACGCTGGATGTAATCAAAGGAATCAATGAGAGGAAATAAAGGTGTTTCACTGCTATTCATGTTAATTCTGGTGCTCACCTGGGGTTCTTCGTTCATTTTAATGAAAAAAGCGCTGGTGTATTTCCCAAGCAACATTGTCGCGGCATACCGAATGACAGCTGCTTTTTCTATCATGCTAATTCCTGCATTGATATACATTTTCAAAATGCCATTTAAAACTTTTCTTCTTCTAACGTTGTCAGGGATTCTGGCAAATGGTCTTCCTGCCTTTCTGTTTGCTTATGCTCAAACCGGCATTGAAAGCTATGTTGCAGGTATCCTGAATAGTACCACGACGCTGTTTACATTGATCATAGGAATCATTTTTTTTAGCTACAAAGCCAGATTGCTTAGTATTGCCGGCGTTGTTATCGGATTTGCCGGCATCGTTGGATTGCTGGCCTTTGCAGGGGATAAAACACTCTCGTTCAATTTTTCCTATGGCATATATATTCTCATTGCAACAACATCCTATGCAATCAACATCAATTTTATCAAACGCTGGCTCAGTAATGTACCCACCCTTTCAATGGTTTCGGTAGTTTTTTTCATCACCGGATTGTTTTCTACTATATATCTCTTTGGATACACCGATTTTATTCAGATAACAAAAACCACAGCAGGTAGCGGATTTGGAATTCTGTACATGAGCATTTTGGGAATTGTGGGATCAGCAATGGCTTTGCTGATGTATTATCATTTAATAAAAATAGCAGATATTCTTTTTGTGGCATCGGTCACTTATCTGATGCCCGTGGTGTCAACCCTCTGGGGACTAGGCGACGGCGAAGTTCTGGGGCTGGCACACATCGCATTTATTCTGCTCATTCTTATTGGCGTTTTCATGGTGAATTATCATGATCTTATGGGGAAAATCAAACAGCGATACAAATAAAAACCGAACCGGGATACAATCACAAATACAATTGCAATCCCAGTCCGGTTATTCAATTATGAATAAAAATCTATTTGCCCGACTTGGTGTTGTTTGTATCCAACACTTCTTTGCGCCGTTTCTCAATAACCATATACTGAAATTCAGCAGTGGTTTCAACATCGGATTTCACGACAAATTGTTTGCTTTCCTGATTGGCAATATACAACACAGCCGGCTTGCCGACAGGAGTGAGAACAATATAATAGTTTGCCGGATCAATTTCTTCATTGAGTGAAATCTGACATTGACCGTTATTAAGAACAGCCGTTCCGGTTTCAAGAATTCTGATTTTTTCAACATGTTTTGTTTGCTGTGCTGACATAGCAAGGCAAATAACAAAGAAAACAGAGACCAATAATATCTTTTTCATACCAATTCAATTTCAGTGATTAATTTCTCAAAACAAAGACCTGAAGAACACTTTCGGCTGCCTGGGTAGCATCGCCTCCGATAAAAATGGATTCTGACACACCAAGCGTTGCTCGGGCACGAACATCAAAAGTATAATCCCCAGCAACAGTAACATTATATCGTGCAATGGCCGAATAATTCTGCCATGAAAGTTCTGCATAATCCCAGTCAATGGCCGTACGGACAAAACCACCTACCACAGCCATTGTTCCGTTTATATGCAAAGCCACATCAACGATATTGTAATCAGCGCCATCCATATACATGTTTCCACCAAACCAGATCAAAACGCGGTCGCCGGGATTCAATCCGTTAACAGTGATGGATTCACCCGGAATAACTGTAAATGTGGAGCTGGTAATTTCAAGAGCTGCCGTACTTTCCACTGTGTAAATATTGTCTGGAGTCACAGCACTGATCCATGTAGGAGCAACGGCTGCCCCGTTTGATTTCAGTACTTTTCCGGAAGTTCCGGGATCATTGCCCGGCATCAAAGCCCCTGAGAAGCGAATATTGCCGGTTACATCCAGTTTTTCGGTGGGAGCGGCTGAAGCTATACCCAGATTGTTGGTAATATACACATTACCCCCGGCAAAATATCCGGCCCAGTTCGTTGTACCACCGGATGCACTGGCATAAAGGCCATAGACTGATGATCCATTATTTGCGGTGGAATAAATGCCGTAATTGACACCACCATTATCACCACGACTGACTATATTGTATATACCATATCAGGCGTGTCCGGTTATAAGTCAAACAAATCCAGTTGATTAGGATCGCGTGT
>DAOPKE010000064.1:0-14980 GCA_035390965.1 Bacteroidales bacterium
GTCGGTCAATACTTCTTATCCGGTCAGTGTTGATGTGGTAGCATCTCCTGCTGGTGCAGTTTGTTCGGGTATTCCGGTAACTTTTACAGCTACTGCTGTTAATGGTGGCACAGCTCCTGTTTATCAGTGGTATGTAAATGGTATCGCTACCGGATCAAATCTTAACACGTATGAAAGTTCAACGCTTTCAACTGGCGATGTTGTTACCTGCGAGGTGATTTCTGATATGACTTGTGCTATGAATAATCCTGCAACTTCGGCACCTGTTACAATGATTGTCAATACAACTTTGCCTGTTAGTATAAGCATTGATGCTTCTCCGGCAGCTTCTGTCTGCGAGGGTACTGAAATTACTTTCACAGCAACGGGAGTTAATGGTGGTTTAAATCCGATATATGCATGGACTGTAAACGGATCTGCAGTCGGAACAAACAGCCCTGTTTTCTCTTCTTTAACATTGACAAATGGTGACATTGTTAGTTGTACCATGACTTCGGACGAAGTTTGCACAAGCAATAATCCGGCAGTGTCTAACAGCATCGATATTGTGATTGCTCCTTATACTGCAGGCGGAGTGATGAGTAGTATGGAAACTGAAGTGTGTGAAGGTGAATCAACAGGAACCATTATTCTGAGTGGAAATGTCGGTGATATTCTTTACTGGCAGCGTAGAATCGATGGCGGCACATGGACCAATATTCCGGGAACAGCAGGATTTGGTACATATTCTGAAATCACAACAGCTGCAGGTGTTTGGGAATACAGAGCCGTAGTTCAGAGCGGAGCATGCAATGTTGATACTTCTGCATTGATTGGTATCAATGTGATTGCAACACCTGTTGCCTCATTTACCTACAATAATCTGGATCCAACATTTGAATTCATCAACACATCCATGAATGCTTCATCATATAGCTGGTCGTTCGGCGATGGTGGTACTTCAACAGCGATGAATCCGGTTCATACTTATACTTCTGACAACACTTTCACGGTTACTTTGACGGCTTATAATGGCGCTTGTCAGAATGAGTACACTACCACGATTGATGTTTTGTCGGTATCAATTTTCGAACTGGGTGATATCAGTCTGCAGATGTTCCCGAATCCTTCGGACGGAGAGTTTGATATTACGCTTTCCGGATCGAATACAGGATCACTCCAGATGGAAATCTATGATGTAACAGGACGACTCATCCGCACTGAAGACTTGTCTTCGATGAATGGCGGCAGTGTGTTCCATGTAAATCTTGGTGAAGTGAATGCTGGATTGTATAATGTCCGGTTTATTTACAACGAACAGGTTGTTACCAAGGTGATGGTTGTTGAATAGATTTTTAATAATCAGATTAAAAAGGGACAGCTCAGCTGTCCCTTTTTTTGTAATATTGCGTTGAAAAATTAACACCATGAAAAAATGGATTCTTCTTTCGCTTGTTTTTTTGGCTGCCTGCAGCACTGAAATAACCATTAATACCGACTCTTTTAATCTGAAAGGAAAAGTGAAATCAATTACCGATATTCAGAGTCAGGGCATTTATGATAAGAGCTGGAATGTTTATCCGGATACAGCTGTATCTGTTTCGTTTATCAGCATCCGCTATTTTGATGAAGATGGAAAATGGGTGAGTGCAAAAATGGAATTGACCAATGGAACAGTTTATTCAACCACTGAAGTTTTGTACGATGATGATGGAAATTATGCAGGAACAAAAGATCTCGACGCCAATGGAAGTCTGTTCAGGGAAACCAGTGTTACGGAGATTTCTGAGAATAAAATAGTGATGGTAACCAAGTCCGGTTCAGGTAAAGATGTTTCAGAGAATGTGAGTGAATATGAAGATGGGCTGGTGATGAAGCAAACTACTAACTGGTCCGATGGAACATTGAAAATTACTTATGAATATAAACGCGACAGCGAAGGCAATGAAGAAGAAATTTCCATACATTCTGTCAATACAAATTCAAATCCGCCTGTAACTGATAATGTGCTTAAAGTGAAAATTCTGAAAACTGATGAATATGGCAACTGGATCCGCCAGGCCTATTACAGCAGCACCGACAACACCTGCACCATCATTGATCGGAAGATTGAATATTATGAATAATGATCAGATAGGTCGAGGCTTGAGGTCAAGGTGTTTTGTCATAGCTGACTGCTCCAGCTGTAAGCATTCAGAAAGGTTAAGCGCCGATGGAGTCATGTGAAGGCATAAAAAAGCTACGAAGTACGAGACTGTTCAAGCGGAACAAAATGTTGGGTGCCAGTCAAGCTTTCTCACAAAGTATTCTTTCACTCAATCGGAAACGACTGATAGAATTTTAACAGCGAAATGGTTTCGGTTCGCAGTTTTGTTTTGACAAACTTTTTGGTTTCATCATCCATCAGTTCGCCAAGTCCGTTGAGAAAACCTTTATCACTTTTTTTCTCAAGAAGCTCAATGCATGTCTGAATGTGGTTTTCCAGCGACACATGCATTCTTGATTCAACAATTGTACGATTGACCGGCGCGCGTCGGTTCAGAAAAAACCAGCAGTCAAAAATATCGCGGTTGGCTGTGGCAGTGCGGTCGGTCAACGCACAAAGCTTGTGTGCAAACATGTCGGGTTCAGTCATTACTTTCATCCAGACACCCAAAAAATTTTTTATTTCATACCGATCGCCGAAATTCTGTTTCGATATTTCAACCTTTAGTTTCCTTTCGCCCATGCCGTAATTCAAAACGATGACGGTGCTGAAATGCTTCTTTGCTTCATCGAAAATACCACCGTGCAAAAGGAGTAAGGCCCGGAGTTTCTGATATACCAGGTCTTCTTTTGATAAGTCCAGTAAGTTAAAATCCAGATCAACGGAAAACCGCGGCAGGTCATGAAAAAACAGCAATGCCGTTCCCCCTTTAAAACCCAATGCAGATGACAATTCTATATCGTTGTAGATGTCTTTCAGAATCTGCATCATGAAAAACTTATGCTTGTTTATATCAATCATTTTTGAATTGTTTTTGAACTTTTTTTATTAATGCTTTTGAATTATAGGCGGGCAGTAAATCCTGTATCAATTGCCTGTCAAGTGGCTTCAGATTGTCGAAAAAGTAATCGTCGTTCAGATAAAGCAAATCAAGAAATGCCCGTTCCGGCGTGGCCATGTTAACTCCGTTTTCCAATCTCAAAACGCCCTTTGTATTGATCAGGGTCTGGTTTTTAATCTTTCTGAATGAATACATCTGACGATCCACTTCAATGGTACGCGAAAGATAACTTACCAGCGTAATCCGGCTGTCGAACTGAAACACAACGCCGGCCTTCTGCAAAATATATTCAAGCGAAATGTACGCCGGCGCAAATATGCAACAGGCCAGTTCTTCGCGGTTGTATGGGGGTTGCGCATAAATTCCTTTGCGGAGATTGAGCAATCGTCCTGTTTTTACATAATAGTTCAATCGCTTGCTCAGCGAAACAAAGTTTTGCTCGTTCAGCAACAACGCGGTTTCGGGTAAAGTAAATACCGTTTTTGGATTGCCATAAAGTGTCGCAATAATGTCCATAATGATGAAATATGAACCAAAGATACGAAATATTCGTATTATTGGTTCACAAAAGTAATTTAAATGTTTAAAAACGAGTTGTGTCAGACCAATTGATTCTCCCACGCATGGTATCATCCTGATAGTAATATTCTGAAGAATCGACTGCAAAAAATAAATCTCCTTTTGAAGATTTATAACTCAAAATAAATTATATCTTTGGAAATAATATGCACCTTTTGGAGGTGTATATGCAAACGATTTAGACGGCACTGTAATACGCAAGCCTATGTATTTAAATAAAGAGACATCTATGTTTTTTCGATTGATTCCTTTGATAATAATTTTATGTGTTGGTTGCAGAACTACTTCAAAGACTGACCAAATAAACGTAATTGGTGAAGACAACAAAGACGTGGTAGCGCTTTCATATCTAATAAGAGACTATATGCGTCAGACTGACAACACAAACTTCACACTTTCAGACATTATACAATTTGATACATTAGGTCGAGTCACAAATAATTTTTCCGGATTGGAGGTTGCCAATTGGTCAAATGTGTGGCTAGGTGGTTATGCTGTATATTTCAAATTCTCGGACAATAGAAACAAAGATTCAATTAAACTCACGGAGTCGGAAAGAATGCCCTGGAAGGTAAAAACGAAAGAGAAAATCGGGAAGAATGATGAACAGCTTTCCAAAAACTTTGATGGAGAAATACATTTTTATTTTCCTGAAAGACGTTACAACATTGCAGAAATAATATTGAGAAAACATGAAAACTAAAACATAATGAAATAATGTACAGCGATTGCCTAACACGGGATTTGCGCCAGAGGGAGGACAGCGCGAATAGAAACATTTCAGCAATTAATAAACGTTGGTGCTGGCATACAGTTTACATTTTCGAAAGCCCGCCAACGCAAAGTCCGAAAACTCTCAGCAGGCCATATTTCCAAATTCCTTTTTTCACCATACCAAGTCGCTTCGAATAACAACAATCAAAATCTCATTCATTATGATTTTTTTGTATTTTTGTGGGGGAACGGTGGGTAAAATGATGGGGCGTTAGGGCCATGCTGAAAAATTGCCGATATGATGCTTTTCGCCTTGAAATGTTTTATATTTGCAGAAAGAACTAAAGACATGAACATTCAAGCAAGAAAGTTGGTTTTAATTGAGGAATTCCTTCGAATAAGCGATGAAAGCTTTATCGCTAAACTTGAATCGTTTATCAAGCAAGAAAAGAAAGTCTCTCACGAAAGGAACTTAAAACCTATGTCCTTAAACGAATTCCATGAAATGATTGGCCAGGCGAAACGTGATAGCGAAGAAGGTCGGGTTATCTCTCACCAAGAGCTGAAGAAGAAAGTCAAATCATGGAAATAAGGATTGAATGGTCTGAGTTGTCGGAAAGACAACTCAAAGACATATTTGATTACTACGCCTTTGTGGCAAGTCCAGGAATTGCAAAAAAAATAGTCAGTAGAATCCTGGAAAGAGTATCTGTTTTAGAAACTAACCCCTTAGTTGGCCCGAAAGAAGAACTTTTAGTTGAATATCCCGAAGACTTTAGATACCTGGTTGAAAGCAACTTTAAGATTATCTATTGGAAAAATGAAGATTTTATCACTATTGCATCTGTCTTTGATTGTAGACAGAATCCTGAGAAAATAAAGAAACTATAGCCAGGCACCATTAACGAAAGCTTCATATGACTGAGGCGTGTCAGGCCACTGGCGGAAACAAAGCCAAACAACGCTTCTGCCTTCAAATAAATGAAGCATTATTGCGCGGATTTGCAAGCAGCCTTAATCCAGTCCACCTGGCCGGTTGGACAGGATTCATTTTTTCACCATTCCCAAGTCGCTTCAATGAACAACAAACAAACTTTTTATTCATTATGATTTTTTTGTATTTTTGTGGGAGGAGGATGGGTGAAACGATGAGACGTTGGCAGCAATCCAAAAAACAGGATGTGAAAAAAATTGAAAACTGAAAGAAAAAAGAATTATATTTGCCAAATAATGTCAAGACAACCCCATGTCAACAATCTTTGGTGCTAAAATCAGGACTTTTCGAGAGGAGAAACGAATGCCTCAAAGACAAATTGCAGCAGCATTAGAAATCGATACTGCTACATATTGTAAGATTGAAAAAGGAGACAGACGCGCAAAAAGAGAACAGGTTGTTTTGCTTTCTCAAATACTTTGTTGCAAATGCGATGAATTACTCAAAGTTTGGTTAGCAGACCAAGTGTATGAAATGGTTAAGAATGAGAAAGAAGCAAAAGAAGTGTTAAGTTTAGTACAAGAAAGTATAGTTGCGTATGAAAAAAGATAATCAAACACCCACTCGAAAAATCAAATTCATAGATTTGTTTGCAGGTATCGGCGGAATCAGGTGTGGATTTGAACAGGCGGCAAAATCATATGGTTTTGAAACTGAGTGTGTCTTTACTTCAGAAATTAAACCCTATGCTGTTGAAGTGCTTAAACAAAATTATCCTAATGAGGTAATCAATGGAGATATAACAAAAATTCCAGCTTCGGAAATACCAGATTTTGATTTTTTATTTGGAGGATTTCCTTGTCAATCATTTTCAGCAGCGGGAAAACGATTAGGATTTTTAGATACAAGAGGAACTTTGTTTTTTGAAATTGAGCGCATTTTGAGAGATAAAAAACCATTTGGATTTATATTAGAAAATGTCGAGGGTTTAATAAATCACGATAAAGTTGACAAAAAAGCCAACGTTGGTCGCACACTGTCAACTATTCTTGCACGTTTAGATGAACTTGGATATAATGTGGAATGGAAGTTATTAAATTCAAAGAATTTTGGATTAGCTCAAGAACGAAAGCGTGTATATATCGTTGGAACAAAAACAGAAAAGCCTTCATTAGAAAACTTTGTGGAACACTATTCAAAACTAAAATCTGTAATTGAAGAAGGGCAACCAATTATTAAAACAAAATTTACAGACTTGCTTCTAACACATTTTAGCGTGGAACAACTATATGGTAAATCGATAAAAGACAAGCGTGGAGGAAAAAACAATATTCATAGTTGGGATATTGAATTTAAAGGACCTGTATCAGAGGAACAAAAGAAAATACTAAATACTCTTTTTAAAGAAAGAAGAAAGAAAAAGTGGGCTCAGGAGTTTGGTATTGATTGGATGGATGGTATGCCATTAACTTTAGAACAAATATCAAGTTTCTTTAAGCACGATAATTTAAAAGGAATACTTGAAGATTTAGTCAAAAAAGGATATTTAAAAAAAGAGCATCCTAAACGGCTTGTAAAAGAAACTAATTTGTTGGGCGAAATAAAGACAATACGCAAACAGGACCGTAGTTTACCATTAGGTTATAATATTGTATCGGGAAAACTGAGTTTTGAAGTAAATAAAATTCTATGTCCCAACGATATAGCACCTACACTTGTGGCAATGGATATGAAAAAACTTTTTGTAGTTGACAATGGAGGTTTGAGAACATTGACATTAAAAGAAGGCTTGAAATTATTTGGATTTCCTGAAAACTATAAATTCAATATAAGTACTGATGAAGGATATGACTTACTTGGTAATACAGTAACAGTACCTATAGTAAAAGCTGTTTCTGAAAGGCTTTTAACAATTTGGAAAAAACAAAAAACAAGAAAACATGAAACTAACAGCACAAGAAGTTTTCAACAAGTTAATGCTTGAAGATAAAATTTTAGAAGTAAAAGGTCAAATAAAATTCTATTTAGGAAATGTCAGCATTGTTGTAAGACAGCGTGATGTTATAGGAAATATTATGCAGGAGTGGCTTGAAGGCTGGTTGAATCAAAATCAAGTTTTGCACAAAATAAACACCAATACGCAAATGCCCCCTGACTTTTATCTTAATCCTGATGACTTGACTTCTGAATTATTGGAAGTAAAAGCATTCAATTATGATGCTTCTCCTGGCTTTGATATCGCAGATTTTAATGCTTATCAATCTGAAATCATTGAGCAACCATTTATGTTACATACAAAATATCTGATTTTTGGTTATCAAATGCAAGATGATGGTTATGTTGTAATCAAGAAATTATGGTTAAAGAATGTGTGGGAAATTTGCCGTAGAATGGAAAAATGGCCATTAAATTTACAAATAAAGGACAAAGTTGTACATAAAATCAGACCTTGCACTTGGTATTCGCAAGGTCGAAGTGTTAAATTTAAACCATTTGAATCCTTAGAAGATTTTATTTCTGCAATGGAACAAACAGTATATCAAAATCCTAAGACACGTGAAAAAAGTGGAGAATGGTTAAAAGTTTTTCTTAAGAGTTATGAAAATAAGTATAATACCAAATTAAAAGTACCACGTTGGGATGATATTGAAGACAACTATATAAATAAAAAGTAAAGGGCAGTTGCCTGACAACGTGTTTGTTTTATTTGAGCTGAATTTGGTGTGGAAAGTTCTTTGCTTTTAAGTATTTTATATTGCTGGAATAGAGCATTGTTTCAATGCCCCAAACAAAACAAACACGTAGCTACTACTGCATCATCAATCTGTTTCCAGCTGCGCGCCGGATCATCTCATCGTGCGTACGAGGTCGGATTTATGATAATGCACACTTTTGCAGTTTTTCAATGATAAGAGACATTCGCTCTTCCCGCATTAATGGGTGTACATGAACACTTATTATTTCAGGAAAATTTTCATTGCTCAGAATTTTGACAAATTCGTCCTTCAGATATTTTTTAACAGCATCATCAGCATCTGATACTTCTTTGACAATGGTAGTCCGGTTATCAATGATATATATAATATCTTCGAAATCATGACTGGTCCTGTAATCTGTACCTCTGCTGTGAAATGCTTCAAGTTTAGTAGCGATGAAATAAGGCGCAGAGAGTACATGAATGATTTGGCCGTGGACCTCAATTTTTTGCAACGATTCAAAGCCTGGTTTATACCAGCGGTTGCTATCGCCCAAGGCGCCTGTCTCCGAAGGCATGATGTCAATTTCCATTTGGTTATACAGAAAGCTGCAGAGTGCATGACCTGCCGGATTTGGAGCGAATTTCAGTTCCAGCAATCTTTTGTTGAGGTTTACCCAATCAGTATACGTTGCCAGTTTGATGGTCATGTCAATATCGGATGTAGGCCTGATTTCGTCGGCAGCCGGATCGTCGGTATAGACGCTAATAACAGCGCCTCCTACAAAAACCATTTTTTCGTTTAGTTCATGCAATGCGCTGGCAACTTCGGACACCATTCTCAGATTGATAATTTTATTTTCCATGTAGAATTCTTTTTTCAAGCTCTTTCAATGCCAGTTCTTTCTCGCGGGTACGGCCAACTCTGACGGCATCAACCAACGCCAGTAATTCATAAAGGGCGCTATCATTCAGTGCTGCGTCCGGCACCGACGAATAAAGTGGCGCTATGCTATGTCCTCTTACTTTTCCACTTGCAAAAGGCCACACATATTGTTCATCGCTTAATATTTTATTACTCAGAGGTGGGGCTGAATGAGCAGTAGGTATACCCCTTACAACGGGCCCGGGCTTTTGTGGAAAGACATAACTCAGCCCGTATTTAAGAAAATCGAAAAAAGCGAGTCTCATTACTTTTTTTCCCAACAGCAGGCCGGCATATTGCATTCGAGATGCTGACTGGCTTATTTCCGACTGGCTCATTTTCAGTGAATCAGCCAATGGCTTTTGCTGCCAATGGTCGCTGCCAATGGCGATAATCTTTAGCAGAATGACTACATCCTGCGGCTTCATTTGGTTGTTTGATGACTTCATGTGCGTAATATTGCATATTGCGATATGCAATATTACAACAAATATCATTGATAAACAAATATATTACAAAATATATCGCATATTGCGATATGCAATATTTGAGACTTAAAATTGTCACGGATTGAGTGGTTTGCTCATTTCAACTTTTTTGGTGCAATAACATACAAAGCATCATCCCGCTTACCGCAGTATCAGATTATTCGCGGCTGCGCGCCGGATCATCTCATCGTGCGTAGCGCAAATAATGGTGTGGCCTTGTTTGACAAGATGCTCAAACAAATGCAGCAGCCTGAGCGTATCGGTCGGATGCAGGCCGCCACTGGGCTCATCAAGCAGGAAAAGTGTTTTTCCTTTGGCGGAGGCAATGCCCTGAATCAGCTTCAGCCGCTGCAATTCGCCGGTGCTGAGCGTGCTCAGATTTTGTCCGGGCGAAATATAGTCAACCCCGCAGCGGGTGCATAAATCCGCAATTGTCAGAAACGATGCGGCTTTTGCTGCTGTTGTGTTTTTTTGTACAAATTCAGCTGCTTCCGAAATACTCATATTCAATACATCGGAAATGGAAAATCCATCCACCACAACATTCAGAATGTCGCTCCGGAAGCGGGCTCCGTTGCAGCTTTCGCAAACGGTTTCGCTGTCGCTGCGAAAATCCATACTGGTTTTTATCACTCCGGTTCCGCCACATTCGGGGCAACGTCCTTCTTTTGAGAACACCGAGAAATGGGTCGCTTTCAAAGGTAATTTCAGGCGTGCAGCTTCTGCGGCAAAAATATTTTTCAGTGTATCATACAGTCCAAGCCATGTGGCCGGAATGCTGGCCGCGCTGCCCGATGGAACATCCTGCTGAATGAAAACAACGGAATCAAAGTTCTCAAAGCCGCTGATGCTGCGGCATTTCACAGGTCGTCCGGCCATGTGCGAATCATACATCACATATTGCAGCAGACTCGTTTTTCCGCTGCCACTGTTGCCGGTAATTACGTTTAATGTCCCGCCGGAAAAATCAGCGTCGATGTTTTTCAGGTTGTTGGCACTGGCGCCTGTCACCTGTAAAGCCTCGCCGGATGTGCTGTGCAGTGGTGTTACTTTTAAATAGGTTTGTTCAATTTCCGAAATATATTCCGTCGAAGAAACTTCTTTCACCAGCCTGCCGCCTTGTTTTCCTGCTCCGGGTCCAAGCACTTTGATGCGATCGGCCAGTTGAATCATTTCGGGATGGTGATCGGTCATGACCAGCGTATTCCCGCGCTGCACAATGTTTTTCAGCAGTTGCGAAATACGCGAACAATCGCTTTTGCTTAATCCGAACGAAGGTTCATCCATCACAATCATGACGCCCGAAAGTTGTGATTGTAATAATGCCGACATACGCAGCCGCTGAAACTCACCTCCCGAAAGGGTAGCGGTCATGCGGCTCAGCGCAATGTAGCCGATTCCGCTTTCAATCAGATAATTCAATCGTTGTAGAATTTCGGCAACAATATTTTCGCTTCCCGTTCCGGGTTGTATGTGCTGAAACCACGATATGGCCTCGCTGGCGCACAGGTCGGTTGTTTCTCCGATATGTCTGTTGTCAATTCTGTATTGCAAACGTTCGTGATGAATCCGGTAGCCGCCGCACGAAGGACAAGTCATGTCGCTCATGACCGGAAGAATCTGCTCTGCGCGATGATCGTTGTGTACACGATGATACTCTTCTTCCACATGTCCGCAGAAGCCCGGCCATTTCGATTTCATTTTATGAACACCGCTCACATTGCCGCGTTTGTAATTCCATTCCACATCGAATGATTCATCGCCGCAACCATGCATCGCTATGGAACGCGCATCAGCACTGAGTTCGGAGTAAGGAACTGAAAAATCGATGCCGTATTTTTTTCCAACAGCGAGTAAAGCGGCCACATATTGTCCGTCGGGTTCTCCATAAAACTTTCCGGGCTTGCTGCCGTCAATCGCGCCTTGTATCAGCGGTTTCGAAGGGTCGCTGACTAATTTTTCCGCGTCGCATTGGGTGATAAATCCAAGTCCGTGACAATCGGGACAGGCGCCTGCTTCGTTGTTGAATGAAAAAGCATTGGAATAATGCGGACAAGTTGTTTCACCGTTTTTCGAAAAGCGGCTGTAGAGCAGGCGATACAGATCGTACAATCCGGTGTAGGTGCCAACTGTGGAGCGTGGATTGCCCGATGCACTTTTTTTCTCCAGCGCGATGGTCGGCATCAGACCTGTGTATTCATCGAGTGCGGCATTGCCTGCTTTTTTCAGCTGCGAGCGGATGCGGAACGAAAGTCCGTCCATCAGCGCATTCTGCGAAGCAGCATATAACGTATCGAAAACCAGTGATGACTTTCCACTGCCACTTGGCCCGCAGACAGCGTTTACAACGTTTTCGTGAAATTGTATTTCTGCAATGTCGAGGTTGTTTGTGTGAACCTGTTTCAGTGTAATGTCACTGAAAGCTGTTTTCTGATTTTGCAATGAAACCTCTGAAGCCGGCTTTGGTTCGGCAAAATCAGAAAGTGCTTGTGCAGTTTTTGAATTCTTATTTGAAATTAATTCGGCGGGAACGCCCGAAAACACTACGTTTCCGCCATGTGTGCCGCTGCCTGGTCCGAGTTCGCAAATGTGATCGGCCTGTGCAATCATGCGCAGATCGTGTTCGGCAGCAATCACCGTATGACCTTTTTGAGTGAGTTCGCGCAGGGCCGAAATCAGATTGTTCACATCGTGCGGATGCAGGCCGGTAGCGGGTTCATCGAGCAGAAACAAGACCGATCCGCTTGTGCCGCGGACCAGTTCCGAAGCCAGTTTCACGCGTTGTGCCTCACCACCCGAAAGCGTGGTGGACGACTGTCCGAGCTTGATATAACCCAGTCCTAAATCGAGCATTGGCCTGGTATATTTTAAAACTTTTGGTTCGGCTGAAAAGAATTCATGTGCTTCGGCCACGGACAATTCAAGCACATCGTGCATGTTTTTTTCACGAATCTGAATGTGCAGCACAGTCTCCGAAAAGCGCATGCCACCACAGGTTTCGCAGGGTATTTCCACGTTGCCCAGAAAATGCATGCCGATTTGTTTCAGCCCTGCACCCATGCAATCCTCGCACCGGCCGCCGGGTACAGCCAGCGAGAAATGTGTTTTGGTGAGTTTGTTTTCTTTGGCAGAAGCAGTCGAAGCATACAAATCGCGCAATATATCTGACAATCCGGTGTAGGTGGCCGGATTGCTGCGCGGACTGCGTCCGAACGGATCGGCATCGATGTGAATGATTTTGCTGAATCCGGCTTGTGTTGCCTGATCGTGCACTACGCTCAGCAAACTTGTTTTACCGCTCCCCGACACGCCGCAAAGCACATTGAATGCATTGCGCACAAAGGAAACGGAAATATTTTTCAAATTGTTTTTATTTGCTTGATGTATCTCAAACGCAGGATTGGAGAGCTTTTCTGATTTCAGCTCCGGAATATTGTGCAGCCATTTCTGTGTGGGACTGTCGGAAATATTCTGAGTAAAGTATTGCGAAGCGTTACCCGAAAACAACACTTCACCACCGTCATTTCCCGCACCGCGACCTATTTCTATGATGTAGTCGGCTGCAGCAATATTTTTTTCATGATGATCGACCACGATGACGGAATTGCCATGATCGACCAGACGACGCAACACTTTCATCATGCTTTGCTGTTCGCTGTCGTGCAGTCCGGCTCCGGGTTCGTCGAGGATATATAAAATGTTGCGGATACCTGAAGTGGTGTAGGCCGCCAGCCGCAGACGATTGAGCTCACCGGTGGACAGGGTGGAGGATTCGCGGTTAAGTTGCAGATAGCCGGCGCCGAGCTCAAGCAGCGTGGTTGTATTTTTTAGTATCTGCTCCGAAATCTGCATCAATCCTTCGTTTTCAGAAGTCAGTTCTGTAAAGGTCCGATGAATTTCTTCGATGCTCATGCGGTGAAAATCATCGATGTTTTTGTTGTTCCATTCAAACGACATGGCTTCGTTGCGCAGGCGAGTGCCACTGCACGACTGGCAGGTGAAGGAGCGTGCGAAGCGCAGGATGTTCGGATTGCGGTCGCGCTTCAGAATTTCTTCCATCACGGGAACAATACCTTTGTAAAATCCCTCCTCGCGCGGTTTTGCGGTGATTCCAGACCACTTCAGGCGCGACTCGAGGGTGTGCTTGCCAAAAAGGATTTTAATCTTCTCAGAGCCGTTTAAAACGATATTTTTCTGAGCGTCGGTCAGGTCCTTCCACGGAATATCGACTGAAAAGCCTTCGGCGACACAAACCTTGTTCAGCTCTTCCATGGTGACCTGCGAATAAATGATGTAGCCATTCGGTGTGGTCAGCACCGATGCGCCTTCGCGCAGGGTCTTGGTGTCATCGCCGATGAGAAGTTGCGGATCAATATGGTCTTCGACGCCCAGGCCTTTGCATTGCGGGCATTGTCCTGCTGGGCTGTTGAATGAAAACAGACTGCGGTTGGATTCTGTAACGCTGTCGCTGTGAGCATATCGGGCAAACAGTAAACGCAGCAGATCCCACAGCCCTGTGATGGTGCCGACTGTCGAGCGCGGACTGGAGGCGTTGCCTTGCTGATTGAGCATCAGCACGGCGGGCAGACCTTCGATCTGATCGGCTTCGGGCCGGCCCAGTTTGATGTTCTGATGATAGCTGCCTGGCAGGAAATGTTCGTAAAACAGCCGCTGGCCTTCTTTTCCAATAACATCGTATATCAGCGACGACTTGCCGCTGCCGCTCACACCACACGCCACAACCAGCTTTCCGTGCGGGATTTCGAGGCTGATGTTTTTTAGATTATTCGCCCTCGCGTTGCGGATGATGATGGTGTTGTTCATGATGCAAAAATAAGAAAATGTGTTATGAAACGCCGAAGGCATATAAAAAGCTGCGACTTGTCGCGTTTCACGCGAAGCTCCACCAGATACTCCTCCGCATCCTGCGGAGTAAACTCCGGAGTAAAATAATAATAGCCCGAAGAATTCACGTTTTACGTAATGCCCTGAATGCTGAGCTTGCGAAGGGCAGGGCTGCGTGGACGTAGAAGACGCGAAGCACCTTTGAGATGTATCGTCACGCGGCTTCAGACGCACGCACATTTTTGGGATAGTATTTCGGAAATGAAACAACTGGAGCTTTCATGTTCAGCCGCGCCACCAGCTCCTTCATCTCCGCTTCATTCTTCCCGATTTCGGCCACCAGCCTGAATTGTGCGCGGGGGCGCTGCAGCATCTAACAGCCTGTCCGCCCTTTGGTGGAATTCCGTGTTCGCTCTGCTTCGCAACTTTATGTCTGGTCCCGCTTCAAGCGGGATAAATTCCACACCAAAATGTTGGGTGCATTACAGACATTTTAGCGTCAGAATTTTTTTTTATATCCTTGTGACAGCATTTGTTCTTCAGATCAAATCGTGATAGCGACGCGACATCAAAAATCTGATCCGCAGCTATGCCGCGGCGTAGGACGTAAATAGGGCCTGCTGAAAAACACTTAACACTCACAGAATTAGAAACATATTCATCAAATTGGGCATTGCAAATGCAAGTGTATTTATCGGGTTAGAAAAATAACCATGCACTTGAGAAACCGTTGCTGCAATTTTTGAAGTCAAACAAACATTATTTCTTTTTTTT
>DAOPKE010000065.1:0-1454 GCA_035390965.1 Bacteroidales bacterium
TTTAAAGCTCATCCAAACTCAAAATAAAGCTCAAAAAAGGCGAAGTTTAAGCTTTATTCAGAAAAAAATGAGCATAAAACTATGAATGAAGAATATTCAGATCGATTTTCGCCGTAATATTTGGAGTTTAATTCCAATTTTCGCCGTGATTTTTGGAATTCAATTCCAATTTTCGCCGTGATTTTTGGAATTTCGAGAAAAAGATTGTATATTTGCTGTTGGAAATCTTCATATATGAAAAACAGACAAATTGCCAATTTTGCAAAGAAAATCAGTAAATCCGGGCTCGGTAGAATTCTTGTTTTTACAGGAGCCCGACAGACTGGCAAAACAACGCTTGTCAAAAAGCTGTTTCCTGAATATTCATATTTGTCAATCGAAGATCCGCTTACCAGAGCTGATTTCACAGGTCTTACGGCAGCCAGATGGCATGCGCTCTACCCGAAAGCCATACTTGATGAGATTCAGAAAGAACCAGTTTTGATTGAAAGTATCAAATCCGTCTATGACCAGTTTTCCGAACCACGATATGTTTTACTTGGTTCCAGTCAGCTTCTGCTTATGGAAAAAGTACGCGAAAGTCTTGCCGGACGATGTGTCATTATTGAAATGTTCCCATTGACACTGCCCGAAATAAAAGCAGATGAGCCAGAAAAAACGCAGTTGTCACTATTTCAGAAAATGCTCACCACGCCCAGTCAGAAGATGGAATTTTTTCCATCCTTTAATCTGGATCCGGAAATGGCGAAAAAACAAACAGCCTACTCACATTATTGCACTTTCGGTGGTTATCCGGCCCTCACAGACGCACAATTATCAGATGAACAAAAATACATCTGGCTCGGTCAATATGTGAGAACGTATCTTGAACGGGATATCCGCGACCTGGCATCTTTCCGCGAACTTGAACCGTTCGTAATTCTGCAGAGGGCACTTGCTGTGCAGACTGCACAAACAATCAACGCTTCAACACTAGCAACACAAGTTGGCCTCAGCTCAAAAACAGTTCAACGGTATATTCAATACCTGAATATAAGTTACCAGACTATTTCGCTGCAGGCATGGAGCCGAAATCAAACAAAAAAACTGACAAGAGCGCCAAAAATCCATTATCTCGACCATGGCGTTCTATCAGGAATTTTACAAAAGAAAGGCGGTATGACCGGTGCAGAATATGAGAGCCTGATTGTTGCTGAGATTTACAAACAGATTAAAACGTTGAATATTCAACCAATGCTTTATCACTTGCGAATTCAGGGAGGAAGGGAAATTGATTTACTGATTGAACTTCCAGAAGGTTACATCGCATTTGAAATTAAAATGTCTCAAAGGGTTTCTGCATCAGATGCAAGCCATTTCTCAGGACTTGATAAAATTCTTGATAAACCTTTACTACATTCTTTCGTAATTTCGAACGATGTAAAAACACAGCAATTCCCCAATGGGTCTACGGC
>DAOPKE010000065.1:1554-14962 GCA_035390965.1 Bacteroidales bacterium
AAAAAGGTTTTTTACAACCGGAATATTCACATCGAGCCGACAAACATCTGTGTGTATAATTGCCGTTTCTGCAGCTACAGAGCCAACTCCGAAGCAGACAGTTATATTTTCCCTGGAGAAAAAATCATTGAAAAAATCGCTACGGTTGCTGGCGACATTACCGAAGTGCACATCACAGGCGGTGTTCACCCTGACTGGGGGATTTATTTCTTTGCTGATTTACTGAAAAAAATAAAAACAAATTTTCCGCACATCCACATCAAAGCGTTTACTGCAGTCGAAGTTGCGTACATGTGCAATATTGATAAACTTGAAATTGCTGATGGCTTAAGAGTTTTAAAAGACGCGGGATTATCATCTCTCCCGGGTGGCGGCGCAGAAATATTTGATGAATCGGTACGTGCAATCATAAGTCCTGAAAAGCCATCAGGGGAATTATGGCTGAACGTGCACCGCGCCGCGCACTTAAACGGACTTCCAAGCAACGCCACCATGTTGTTCGGTCACATTGAAAGCCGCACACAGCGCATTACACACATGGCTGCAATTCGCACATTGCAAGACGAAACACATGGATTCAATTGTTTTATTCCGCTGAAATTCCGCCGTGCCAACAATCGCATGTCCGATGTGCCGGAAACACCCGTTCTAGAAGACCTGAAAACATACGCCATTGCACGGATTTTTCTCGACAACATTCCGCATCTGAAAGCATACTGGCCGGCAGTGGGGCGCGATTTTGCACAGATTTCGCTGCATTTCGGAGTCGATGATCTCGACGGCACCATCAATGATTCGACCACCATTTACACCCGTGCCGGCAGCAGTGAAAATCCGGACATGACGACGCCCGAATTGCAGCGCCTGATTACCGAAGCCGGTTTCCGGCCCGCAGAGCGCGATTCCGTGTACAACGAACTTTGATTTTCACAATGACATTCCATAGTCCGCAACGCAGTGAAGGACATGGAATAGTCCGCAGTGAATCGGATAAATGGTTTCATGCCCATTCGCTCTTATACCATTAAGAAATTTAGTAGTCCATTATTTTGCGTACTCCGGCTCAAAAAGCATTATTGATGTTTGTAATATTTGTCGTGGAAACTATATTTCAGACAACTCTGACTTCCGGAGGAAGTCGAATAATAATAGCGTCCGGCGCTAGCCGGATGTAAAAGAATATCCAATATACGGCCCTGCAGGGGCCGAATACAACGAGATGCGTTTTTGTTTTTCGAAATTAATCCGTTGGAAATTTCGTTAAATTCGACCTCGCTGAGGTCAGCCCGGTTGTCTTCTCTTACCCGGACTTCGTCCGGGCTATTATTGTTTGACCTGCGCTACAGGTCACGGCTTTTACAAGAATAAATGAACCCTTTATTTTTATCATTAGAATCCCACAACAGTCCGAAACATTATCGCAGCATTTGTGTATCTTTGGCTTGAATTTTTTTAGATGCCAAAAAAACAAATCCTTATCACTGCGGCCACAGCCATGGAGCTGGATTTTCTTCTCGCACGAAGTGCGGAAAAAGAAGGATTGCCGGTTACTGAAAACAGAACCACACAATTCACACTTCTTGTAAGCGGCATCGGGTCAGCGCTGACAGCTTTTTCACTAAGCAAAATTCTGCAACATAAAAAATTCGATGCCGCATATCAACTGGGCATTGCCGGCAGCTTCAAAAACGATTTACTGGTTGGCTCCATTGTAAAAGTCAGCAGTGACATTTTTGCAGACCTTTGTCTGAGCGACAACGGGAAACCCATTCACGAAGCCACATTCAGCGATTTCAGAACATATCCGTTTACTGAAGGGAAACTTATTCCGGATTTAAGTGCATTCAAACAGATTGATTTGCCGGGAGCCAGCGCCATAACGGTCAATTCGGTGACAGCAACATCCGATAAGCGCGAATTTTGGCTACAACGCTACAATCCAGGCATTGAAACCATGGAAGGCGCTGCCTTTTATTATGCTTGCATGAAAGAAAACATTCCCTGTGTGCAGATCAGGGCCATTTCAAATATGGTAAGCAGCGTTAGTGGCAAATGGAAAACACGTGAATCAATTGAAAATCTTGCATCTTTTTTCCTATCTTTGTATAAAATGTAAATTCATGCAAACAATACGCCTCAAAGTAAACGACAAAGTTTACGATAAGCTGATGTGGCTGCTTGGGAAGTTCAGCAAGGATGAAGTCGAAATCATTTCAGAAGAATCTCTTTTTAATGAAACAAAAACGTTTCTGCGGGCAGAGCTGGATGAAATAGACAAAGGCAAAGCTGAATTTACAGGCGTAGAAGAAGCAGAAATATATCTTGAAAAAGTTATCAGAAAGCATGAAAATCGTCATTAAGAAGTCTTTTCTTCAACGACTGGGAAGGCAAGTCGATTTTATCGCAAATGACAGTGTCAAAAGAGCACGTAAATTTAGTAAAGAAATTCTTGAGCAAATTAATAAGATTCCTGATAATCCATATATCAACAGGAAATCAATATATTTTAATGAAGAATCAATCCGGGATCTGATTTATAAAGGATACACGGTCGTTTATCGAATTTGTGATGATGAAATTCAGGTTTTTGGATTTGTAAAATACCAGGAACTACCGATTGATGGAGTAAATAATACAGAATAAAACATTGAAATAATAAATACTTGAAAAACTCGTTACTTAAAATCTAATTATATTGTGCCCGCACTCTCTCTCGCCATATCGCCCTGTCCGAATGACACTCTGATGTTTGACGCATTGGTGAATTCTAAAATTGCATCAGGCGAAATTTCATTCAACACGGAATATCACGACATCGAACAACTCAACAATGGCTTGATGAGTGGCAAATGGGAAGTGGCTAAAATGAGCGCCGCTGCATTTCCGCTGGTCATGAAGGATTATGTGATGCTACAGACCGGCATGGCCATGGGTTTCGGCAACGGACCGCTGATTGTTGCCAAAAACGCTGAAATTGATTTGAATTCATTCAAAGACACCATGCTGATTCCCGGCATTCACACCACAGCAAATCTGTTGCTCACGAAATTTTTTTCAAATATCACCAACAAAAATGAAGTTCTTTTCAGTGATATCCTGCCCTTGCTCGAAGCTGGAAAAGCCGCAGCAGGACTCATTATTCACGAAAGCAGATTTACGTATCCGCAATATGGTTTGCATAAAATTGCCGATATGGGCGAACTGTGGTTCCATCAGACAAAAATACCATTGCCGCTTGGAGTTATCGTTGCAAGGCGCAGTCTGGGATTTGAGCTGATACGAAAACTGGAAATGCTGCTGCAGGAGTCTGTTATTTATGGACTGCAGCACCGCGATGACGCTATGTCTTATATCCGCAGCCACGCACAGGAAACGGACGATGATGTCATCAACCATCACATCGATCTGTATGTAAACCAGTTCTCCTCAGAACCAGGCCAGGACGGGCTTCAGGCAGTATTGACCCTGTTGCAGTCATTGCCTGAAAATCATTCATTATCTTTGCATGATATTTTTTCGCCATGGGTAAACTAAACATTCTTACCGGTGCTGCCGGTTTCATCGGATCTGTACTCGGTCGCCAGTTGATGGAGTATGGTATGGAAAATATAATTGCCGTTGATGACTTCTCAAAAACAGCCAAGGCAAACAATTTTGAAGGCAGGAAATACAAAGACTTCATTCATCGCGATAAGCTGGGTGAATTTCTTGAGCAGCATAAAACAGATATCGATGCGGTTTTTCATATCGGAGCCCGCACAGATACTACAGAATTTGATGTTGAGATATTTAATAAACTCAATCTCAATTACACCAAGGACCTCTGGAAATTCTGCGCCGAAAGAAATGTTCCGTTCATTTACGCCTCATCTGCAGCCACATACGGAGATGGCACCTTCGGATACAAAGACGACCATAACATAGTTGACAAGCTGAAACCATTGAATCCATATGGCGAAAGCAAAAACGATTTTGACAAGTGGGCATTGCAGCAAACACAGGCACCTCCTTTCTGGTACGGATTGAAATTCTTCAACGTGTATGGTCCGGACGAATATCACAAAGGCCGCATGGCGTCAGTGATTTTTCATGCATTCAATCAGATAGGAGAAACCGGACGCATGAAACTTTTCCGCTCGCATAAGCCCGAATTCGCCGATGGAATGCAGATGCGCGACTTCATTTACGTGAAAGACATTGCTTCCATCATTTCGTTTCTTTTCGAACACCGCCCTGAAAGCGGCTTATACAATGCCGGCACTGGAAAAGCACGAGCGTTTTTACATCTTGTTCAAGCTGTTTTTGCAGCACTGGAACTTAAACCCGAAATTGATTTTATTGACACCCCCGAAGACATCCGCGATAAATACCAGTATTTTACCGAAGCCGACATGTCTAAGCTGATCTCGAAAGGATACAGCAAACCTTTTGTCAGTCTTGAAGATGGCGTAAAAGAATATGTATGCGGCTATCTGAAAGACCATAAATATTTTTGAAAAATGAAAAAAATTTCATTACTAATTATCGCACTGACACTTGCTTTCGCAAATAATCTCACCCAGGCACAGGATACAACAAAAAAAGCTGACAGAATCACAAACGTTCATATTCAGTATGGATTTCATTTACCTGGCGGCGATATGAATGAACGATATGGCATGAATCAGGTTGCAGGAATTTCAACATCATTCAAAACCAGCACCAATTGGATGTTTGATGCAGACTTCAGTTATATTTTCGGAGGCAACATCAAAATTCACGACAGTCTTTTTGCCAATATAGCCAACGACGATGGCAATATCATTGATGGCAACGGGCAGTTTGCAGAATTATATACTTACGAACGTGGCTATTATATTACACTGGGCGTTTCAAAAATATTTCCGTGGCTTGCAGCAAACAAAAACAGTGGCGTAACCATCGGTGCAGGTGCAGGTTTCATGCAGCATAAAATCAGGGTTTACAATCCCGACAACATTGCACCACAAGTCTGTGGAGAATACGCCAAGGGATATGACTACCTGACCAACGGTACTGCGCTGAAACAATTTGTTGGCTATACGTTTTTTGCCCCCAAAAAAGTGTACAGCTTCAAAGCCGGTTTTGAATTTGTTGAAGCATTTACACAGGGACGCCGCGACTATTTATTCCCAATCGGTGGCCCTGACACAGAAAAGCGTATAGAATTTTTATACGGATTCAAATTAATGTGGACCATTCCTTTCAAAAAATCGACCGGCGAAACTTATTATTATTTCTGAAATGCGTTGTATTTATTCAATCTCCGTCCACATTTATACCTTTGTGATCCGGCTTGCAGCACTAAGCGGAAACGACAAGGCCAAACACTGGCTTAACGGGCGAAAATCGCAGAAACATCTTTTTTCTGAAAATCACAATAATAATCAATGGCTTTGGTTTCATGTGTCATCACTCGGCGAATTTGAACAAGGACGCCCGCTGATAGAACACTACCGGAGCCATAATCCGGAATATAAAATTTTACTCACTTTTTTCAGCCCGTCTGGATTTGAAGTAAGAAAAAATTTCAAAGAAGCCGATCTCGTCTTGTATCTGCCTTCAGATACCAAATGTCATGCACGCAGACTGCTGAAAAATTTCAATATCAAAACTGCATTTTTTGTCAAGTATGATTTCTGGTTCAACTATCTGCATGAGCTGAAAAAATCAGATATTCCCCTCTATCTCGTTTCCGGAATATTCAGAAAAAACCAACATTTCTTTAAATGGTATGGGCGCTGGCAACGCAGACAGCTTGCGGCTTTCACGCATTTTTTTATTCAAAATGACACTTCGGCTGAATTACTCAGGCAATACGGTTTTTCAAACTATACCATCACCGGCGACACACGTTTCGACCGCGTTGTAAAAGTAGCAAAAGATGCAAAATCATTTCCTGAAATAGAACAGTTTGTTCAGCAACAGCCAGTATATATGGCAGGTTCATCATGGGAACCCGATGAAAAATTCATCATTCAGTTGATTCAGAAAAAAACAAATTTAAAATTCATTATTGTTCCCCACGAAATAAATGAAGAAAGAATCCGAAATCTCCTGCAATCGCTCCCATGCAAGGCATCGCTGTTCACCGAAAAAAACCTTCCGGATTTCAACAACAATAGAATTCTTATCATCAACACCATCGGAATGCTGAGCAGTCTATACCGTTATGCCACCATTGCTCATATCGGAAATGGCTTCGGGAGCGGAATTCACAATACTCTTGAAGCAGCAGTATATGGCGTTCCGGTTATTTTTGGGCCCAACTATCATAAATTTCAGGAAGCCAAAGATCTGATTGAATGCGGCGGCGGCTTTTCATTTGCCACCGATGCGGAATATCATACTTTGTGTGACTCCTTACTCAATGATTATGCGGCCTGTAAAACCGCATCGGAAGCAGCACAACAATATGTTGCAGCACACGCAGGAGCTACATCGGTAATTGTTGATACAATAAAACTACAAAGTTGATTATTTCGCGTTTTCGGATGTCATTTTCCTGATAAGCGCTTTCATCGTGGCTTCCAAAACAAGTTTGCCGCCAACATATCCGTTGCCGGCCATTTCACAGATTCCACGACGTATCGGGCTTAGAAGCTCAAGATAAAAAACCAGTGTGTCACCCGGAACTACTTTGTCGCGGAATTTTATACCATCGATGGTCAGAAAAAAAGTAAGATAATTTTCCGGATCTGGCACCGTATTCAACATCAGAACGCCACCTACCTGAGCCATGGCCTCAACCTGAATAACACCAGGCATTACCGGTGCACCGGGGAAATGGCCCACGAAAAAGGGCTCGTTCATAGTCACATTTTTCACACCAACGATGCTCTTATCATCCATCAGCATGATTTTATCAACAAATAAAAACGGGGGACGGTGAGGCAAAAATCTTTGAACTTCCACTACGTCAAACAAAGGTTTGGCATTCAAGTCAAATTCAGGCAATTTCAATTCCATAGGTCTTCTGTATTTGATTCTGAATCATTTTCGCAAACTCAACATTGGTTTTATGTCCCGGCTTATTGGCAATAACATGGCCTGTAAAACGGCATCCAACCAAACATAAATCACCAAAAACATCCAATGTTTTATGACGCGCCGGTTCATTCGGATAATTAAGTTCAATATTATTCAAAACACCTTCCTTCAACACATTCACTTTGGGCTGATTGAAAACCTTAGCCAAATGATCCAGTTCTTCCTGCGACAACATGCGATCGACAAAAACAACGGCATTTTTTATATCTCCTCCCTGTATGAGTTTGCGTTGCAACAACATTTCAACTTCGGAAAGAAAAACAAATGTTCTTGCTTTTGAAAACTCTGCATTAAAATCTGAAACGCTCTTCAGAAGCGCATTTTGTGATGAAAGCACTTTGCTGTTGTAATCAACCATCGTTGAAATACGATAGCCATCATCGGGCACCAGCCACATTTCCACATCCTTATCTGTATCTTTCAGATACACTTTTTTCTGAACATTGTACACGATGCGGATAGCGTCCTGTTCAACAATACCGGCTTTCTGCAGTATATTGGTAAAGGGGGCTGAACTGCCATCAAGTATCGGGGTTTCTTCGCTGTTGATTTCAATCATGATGTTGTCAAGATCGCAACCAAGCACTGCTGCCAACACATGCTCAACAGTACGCACTATTGCATCGCCTTCACGGATTGATGTGCCGCGGCTAGTATCAAAAACATTCTGTGCAAGCGCTCGAACTATGGGTTTGCCGGGTAAATCCACCCTGCAGAATGAATATCCGTGATTGGGTGCTGCTGGTAAAAATCGCATGGTCGTCATACATCCTGTATGAATTCCCTTCCCCTGGATTTCAATGGGTTCTCTGATTGTCTTTTGTCTGCTCATTGCATTTTAATCAGACAAAAGTAACAATTTATTTCTTCTCCAAAGCATTGACTCTGAATGCAAGTTCATCAAGCTTCTTAAAAACTGCATAAATCCTGAAAAAACGAGTCGCTGAAACCGCCGGAGCTCCCATTACAGCTGAATGATCGGAAAGATTATCCATAATACCCGATTGAGCCGCAAAACGACAATAGCTGCCAATTTTCAAATGCCCGGCAAAACCAACCTGACCGCCAACCTGATTGTGATCGCCGATTTTTGTTGATCCGGCAACTCCGGCCTGGGCAGCAAAAACATTGTGCTGACCTATCTCACAATTATGTGCAACCATAATCAGGTTGTCGAGTTTCGTTCCTTTTCCCACTCGGGTCGATCCCATGGTAGCTCTGTCAATCGTTGTGTTGGCGCCAACTTCAACATCTTCTTCAATAATCACATTGCCCAATTGCGGAATTTTGCTGAAATGACCCTGCGCATCAGGTGCAAAACCAAATCCATCGGTACCGATAACCGCACCGGGATTGAGAATACAACGGTCTCCTATCTCGCAGTCATGCATAATTTTTACACCCGGATACAAAATGACGTCATTACCGATTTTAACATTCTCACCTACAAAAACCTGAGGATGAATCTGAACATTTTCACCAATCACAGCTCCGGATTGAATTACAGCAAATTCAGCCACCAGACATGTGTCCGGAATCAGTACCCCCGGTGCCACAAAAGCACGTTCCGAGATACCTTTGTTTCTGGGCTTCTGCGATTCGGCCAAAGCCATCAGTTTTGCAAACGCTTCGTATGGATTACTTACACGTATCAAAGCCGTATTCACTTTTTTCGAAGGCACAAAATCCTCCGCTACAATCACTGCCGAGGCTTCTGTTGAATAAATATATTGTTCATAAGCCATGTTGGCCAAAAAACAAAGGTCTCCGGCTTTGCCCTGTTCAATTTTTGCAAAATTGCTAAGTTTCGCGGCGGCGTCTCCATCAACTTTCCCCCCGATGTAAGATGCGACCTGCGCTGCGGTAAATTCCATCATATTCTTACAAATAGACTGCTAAGGTAAGATAAAAATTTTATTTGGGAGAAATCATAACAGATATGGTCTCCGGCAACATATTCAAAAATGAATATATGTAAATTTTGTCATTATCGGGATTTTAATTTTTTTTATATTTGCCTGAAACAAAAAAAAGCGATCCAACCTTTCGGCGGACCACTTTAAATGTTTTCACAACGGAATAATCCTTATTGTGATTTGCTTAGTTCTGCGACAAAGATAAAAAGAATTTTTAAAAATACAACATATGAAAAAAATTTTGGGATTGGATTTGGGGACAAATAGTATTGGGTGGGCTTTGGTGAATGAAGCGGAGACTGCTGACGAAAAGTCATCCATCATAAAACTTGGCGTAAGGGTTAATCCTCTCACCGTGGATGAACAACAAAATTTTGAAAAAGGAAAAAGTATCACCACAAATGCTGACAGAACACTAAAACGCAGCATGAGAAGAAACCTTCAAAGATACAAGCTAAGAAGAGAAAACCTTATTTCAATTCTTACTGAACACAATTTAATTTCTGAAAGCACAATTCTTTCGGAAAATGGTAATTCAACGACCTTTGAAACATATCGTCTTCGAGCTAAAGCCGCTACTGAAGAAATATCTTTGGAACAATTTGCCAGGGTACTTATCACAATAAACAAAAAACGTGGATATAAAAGTAGTCGTAAAGCTAAAGGGACAGATGAAGGAGAACTTATTGACGGAATGGAAGTAGCAAAAAAGATGTATGAGGAAAACCTTACTCCCGGACAACTTTGCCTGAAAATTTTAGAAACCGGTAAAAGAAATCTTCCTGTCTTTTACAGATCAGATCTTCAATCTGAATTTGATTTAATTTGGAATAAGCAAAAAGAATTTTATACTGATATTTTAACAAACGAACTAAAGGAGTCACTGAAAGGCAAAAACGAAAAACAAACATGGGCTATTTGTCAAAACCCTTTCAAGATTGTTGGCATCAAGCGGGCAACAAAAGGAGAAGAATTAAAAAAAGAAAACTTCTCGTGGCGTGTAAAAGCGATAAAAGAAAAAATTGACCTGGAAGAATTAGCAGTTGTGCTGCAAAAGATTAATGGTCAGATTAAGAGTTCAAGTGGATACTTAGGAGAAATAAGCGATCGTAGCAAAGAATTGTATTTTACAAAACAAACAGTAGGTCAATATCAAATGGCTATTTTGGCAAAAAACCCCAATGCCAGCTTAAGAAACATGGTTTTTTACAGACAAGACTACCTGGATGAATTTGAAAAAATCTGGGAAACGCAGTCTCAGTATCACAAAGAACTTACTACAGAATTAAAAAAAGAAATCCGCGATGTTGTAATCTTTTTTCAGCGCAGATTAAAAAGCCAAAAAGGATTGATCAGTTTTTGTGAACTTGAAAACCAGCAAAAAAGTGTGATTGTTGATGGGAAGCATAAAACCATTACTATTGGTCGGAAAGTTTGTCCAAAATCATCTCCGCTGTTTCAGGAATTTAAAATATGGCAAATTCTAAATAATTTAGAAATAACAAACAAAATAAGCGGCGAAAAAATACTATTGGAAAAAGAAGAAAAGGACATCCTGTTTCTCGAACTCTCAATAAAAGAAAAACTAAGCAAAGATGAAGTATTAAAATTATTGTTCAATAATTATAAGGAGCTTGATCTAAACTATAAATCAGTTGAGGGCAACAAAACGCAGGCAGCCCTGTTTACCGCATATCAACAGATTATTGAAGCAAGTGGGCATGGAGAAAATGATTTCTCAAAAATGAAATATGCCGACGTTATTGAAATTGTTGAAGGAGTATTCACATCACTCGGTTTCAATACAGAAATATTAAAGTTTAATTCTGATCTTGCTGTAAACGAGTTAGAAAAACAGCCTCATTTTCAATTATGGCATTTGCTGTATTCATACGAAGGAGATAATTCCAACACAGGAACACAAAAACTCATTGAAAAAATCAGTGCAAAATTTGGATTTGACAAAGAGTATGCTTCAATAATTTCGAAAATTTCCTTCCAGGATGATTACGGAAGTCTGAGCACAAAAGCCATTAGTAAGATATTACCCTATTTGAAAGATGGTGATGAATACAGTAAGGCGTGTTTTCATGCCGGTTATAATCATTCCAAAAGCTCACTGACACGCGAAGAAATTGAAAATAAAATACTTAAAGACAAACTTGACATTCTTAAGAAAAATAGCTTGAGAAATCCTGTGGTTGAAAAAATTCTTAATCAGATGATCAACGTTGTCAATGCTGTTGTTGAAACATTTGGCAAGCCTGACGAAATACGCATTGAGCTGGCTCGTGAGCTTAAGAAAAGTGCCAAAGAACGTGAAGATATGACCAAAGCCATTAATGAATCATCTGCAGCACACGAAAAAATCAAACTATTACTGCAAAAAGAATTTGGACTCAGTCATGTTTCAAAAACCGACATCATTCGGTATAAGCTATACAGTGAACTTGAACCAAGAGGATTTAAAACACTTTATTCAAACACGTATATTTCGCCTGAAAAACTTTTCTCAAAAGAATTTGATATTGAGCATATAATCCCCCAATCAAGACTTTTCGACGATTCATTTTCCAACAAAACCATTGAATGCAGAAGTGCGAATATTGAGAAAGGAAACGAAACTGCCTTCGATTATATTGCTGCCAAATATGATGACAACTATCTTCAGGATTATTTATCCAATATTGAAGTACTCTTCAAAAATGGCAATATCTCGAAAGCAAAATACAACAAGCTTAAAATGCGCGGAAAGGACATACCCACAGATTTTATCAACCGCGACCTGAGAGATACTCAATATATTGCCAGGAAAGCAAAAAGCATTTTGGAGGATCTGGTCCGCAATGTTATTTCAACCTCCGGATCAATTACAGACAGACTTCGCGAAGATTGGCAATTGATTGATGTTATGCAGGAATTAAACTGGGATAAATACGACAAACTATGTCTGACCGAAATTATTGAAGGGCGTGACGGACAAAGAATCAGGCGCATTAAAGAATGGACAAAACGCAATGATCACAGGCACCACGCCATGGATGCGCTTACAATTGCCTTTACAAAACCTAGCTATATTCAATATTTGAATAATCTGAATGCCCGGAGTGATAAATCAAGTTCAATATACGGAATCGAACAAAAAGAACTATTTCGTGACAAGTTGGGAAAACTACGTTTTAAACCACCTATGGAAATTGATTTATTCCGAACCGAATCAAAAAAACATTTACAAAACACACTTATAAGCATAAAAGCAAAAAACAAAGTAGTTACTTCAAATATCAATATCACTAAAAAACCAGGACCTGATAATAAAAGAAAACAATTAACACCCAGAGGTCAATTACACAACGAAACAGTGTATGGTCAAATTCATCAGTATGTAACAAAAGAAGAAAAAATTGGTGCTCAGTTTTCAGTTGAATATGTTCAACATGTTGCAAAAAAAACATACCGCGATGCATTATTAATGAGACTTTCAGAAAACAACAACGATCCTAAATCAGCATTTACCGGAAAAAATTCAATGAGCAAAAATCCGATTTTTATTGATGAAGCGCATTCTATGACTGTGCCCGAAAAAGTAAAACTTGTGTTCAAAGAGCCCGTATACACAATCAGAAAAGAAATTTCTGCTGATCTGAAAATCGAGAAAGTGATTGATGTAAAAATCAGAAATATTCTTGAAGCACGGCTTAAAGAATTCAACAATGATGCAAAAAAGGCCTTTTCAAATCTTGATGAAAATCCGATATGGCTCAATAAAGAAAAAGGAATTTCGATTAAACGAGTAACAATTACAGGAGTTAGTAACGCCATTCCTTTGCATGATAAAAAAGATCATCATGGAAATATTATTACTGATGCACAAGGAAGAAAGCAAGCTGTGGATTTTGTGAGCACAAGTAATAACCATCATGTTGCCTTATACAAGGACCAAAACGGAAATTTACAGGAAAAAGTTGTCTCATTTTTCGAGGCAACAACCAGAGCCAATCAGGGACTACCAATTATTGACAAAGAATACAACAATACGGAAGGTTGGAAATTTCTTTTCAGTATGAAACAAAATGAATACTTTGTTTTTCCTAATGAGAGTTCAGGATTTGTACCATCTGAAATAGATTTGCTTAATCCTGAGAATTATTTCCTTATTAGTCCTAATTTGTACAGAGTTCAAAAGTTTGGAAGTTTGCTTTCTGGATTTTGGTTCCGGCACCACTTGGAAACCAATGTAGATGCAATGAAAGAACTAAAGGGAATAACATATAAAGTAATTCAAAGCGCAAACAATTTAAACAATTTAATAAAGGTTCGTCTAAATCACATTGGGCAAATTGTTTCAGTTGGAGAATATTAAAATCACAACCTTTTGCAAAACAATCCGTTAAAAGAATAAATGTTCTTTTAATGATTAAAAA